>NZ_JBTOLC010000029.1:0-80304 GCF_054551825.1 Streptomyces sp. L500 | reverse complement strand
GGGTGCGCCCGTGCTTGCGGGCCTGCTCGATCAGGGCCGTCTTGGTGGCGCCGATGGCGGCGTCGGCGGCCTTCCTGGCCATGGTGCTCTTGGCCAGGAACCTCGGACGGAAGTCCTCGACCGCGATGACGTCGTGGTCGCGGACAACCTTCTTGGCCCACTTACGGCCGGTGTCCTCACGCCGCCTCGCGACCTTCTTGTGCGCCTTCGCTCGTAGTTTCCTCGCCTCGCGGTAGCCCTTCGACCCGGGACGGCCCTTCTGCGGCCTGCGGCGGGCCATCATCCGGTCGTACCGGGCCAGCTTCGCCCGGGCCTTCTTGCCGTGCTCGGCGTGCGGCAGATCGTGCGTGTCGGACGTGGTCGTCGCGGTCTGCTTCACGCCCCAGTCGACACCGAGTACGCGGCCGGTCTCCGGCAGGGGCTGGACCTGGGCGGGGACGACGAACGAGCAGTACCAGCGCCCCAGGCCGTCCTGGTACACGCGCACTGAGGACGGCTCGGCCGGCAGTTCCCGCGACCACACCACCGTGACGACGATGCCCCCGGCCAGGTACAGCCTGCCGTCCTTCAGCCGGAACCCGCGCCGGGTGTAGTTGAGGGTCGGTAGTGCCTCGCGTTTGGTCTTCCACTTCGGCATTCCGGCCCGGCGCGCCATGGGCAGGCGGTCCGTGATGTCTTTGTGCGCCTTGGCGCGGGAGCGGCCGAAGTCGCGGATGACCTGCTGCCGGGGAACCGACGAGCCCTCGCGCAACCACGGCGTACGAGCACGGGCCTCGGTCAGCATCCGATCGAGCTGAGCCGGGCCGCACGTGGCCTTCCGGCCGGTGGCCTTGTTGTGCAGGTGTACGGCCTTGGCCTTGGCGACGCACTCGTTCCACACCCACCGGCAGACGCACTCGTTCCACACCCACCGGCACCGGTCCCACTCCGCCCCCAGGGCGGCGGAGGCGGCGGACGACAAGCGGAGCCGGTAGGTGTAGCGGGCATACCCAGCCCCCGCAGCCACGCTGGCGACCACAGGAACACGCGTTCACATCGCTCCGGCAGCGCTTGTCCGGCTGCGGCGACACTCCGCGTCATGACGCCCGCAAGAAGCAGAGGTAGTGTCGGTCAACCGGCGGCGCCTCCGGCCCCGACCGCGGCCCCGGCTCGCGCCCCGTACCGCAGCCCTATGCGGAAGGCGGCCTCGCCCTCCTGCGCCCCGGTGACCTCGTAGCCCTCCGCCGCCACTCGCTCCGTCTCCAGGAAGCAGGGCGCGTCGAACTCGACGTACCGGCTGTAGGCCATCGTCACCTCGACCGTTCCCGCCGGGAGGTCACCGGCCGAGGCGGCCGTCCGGGCGGCGCGGGCCGCCTGGCACGCGGCGGTGAAGAGGGCCAGCCCGGGGACGTGGTCGACGGGGTGGTCGAACATCTCCTTGTTGGCGGGGTCGTTGCGCAGCCGCCAGCGGTCCGGGCCGTCGCCGGCGGCCAGGACGACCTCGCCGGGCCGGGCGCGGCCGACGGCCGATGGCGCCAGCGGCGGGGGTATCTCCCACTCGCCCCAGCGCGGCGAGAGGTGGGCGCCGCGCAGCCGGCGGTAGACGCCGGGGGAAATCCAGGTGGCCAGCGACCGGGCGCGGATGATCGTCCGGGTACCCGCGCGGACCGTGAAATCCATGACCTCGCAGCCATGGCCGCGGGCATCGCGGGCATTCTCCGGTGAACACCGCAGATCCACTCTGAGAAGTAGTGGATCATTTCCTTCCGGTCTCGCCGTGGGCGCAATGCTGAAGTCCAGCTTCCGCAAGAGCGACTGATGGTCGAGCGGAACACCGAACTCGGCGTGCGAAATAGCGAGTCCACACTGCCGGAGGGTATGCGCGGCCAGTTCCGGATCGGGCCGGTCGCCGGCCGCCGAGGCGGGCCACTCCACCGTGAGCGTGAATTCCGCGGGGCCCCGGCGCACCCAGTCCACCACGAGGACGGCCGCCGCGTCGTGGAGGTGCACCAGTTCCTTGGCGATTCTCTTACCCGGCGGTCCGGTGGCAAGTCCGGGCGCCGGTCCGCCGGGAGACCGGGGGGACGGTACGGTTGCCGCCTCCGAAGCCCCGGCCGATTTCGGAATTCCGGGCTCCAGCGTGCAGGATTGCTGCACCGTTGCGGACATGATCCCCCCTGGGTCGCCGATGCGTGGGATTGAGCCTGGGCGGGCACTCGCCGCCGAGGATACCTACCCATTGGTACAAATCAACCCTGGGGTAGCCGAACAGAAGGAGGGGGTTTCCGTGGCACAGCAGGAGCGCGCGAAGCGGACCCGTCAGGTGATTCTGGAAGCCGCCGGAATCGTCTTCGACGAGTGCGGCTATGAAGCGGCCACCATTTCCCAGATCCTGGCCCGGGCCGATGTGACCAGGGGCGCCCTCTACTTCCATTTCAGTTCCAAGGAGGATCTGGCGCGCGGCGTCCTGGACACGGCGGTGACCACGGAAGGCGTGCTGCCGCAGCAATTCAAGCTCCAGGAGCTGGCCGACACCTCGCTGCTGCTCGCCCACCGCATGCCGAGGGAGCCCCTGCTGCGGGCCTCGCTGCGGCTGTCGGTCGACCAGCGGGCGCGGAAGCTGTTCGGCACCAAGTGGCCGGACTGGATCACGGTGGGCGCCGATCTGCTGGCCGACGCCAAGACCCGGGGCGAGCTGCTGGCCCACGTCGACCCGTACGAGACCTCGCGCTTCCTCGTGGGCGCCTGGACGGGCGTCCAGCTGATCGCCGAGGAGGTCCCCCACCGGCGGGGCGACGCCCTGGTGCACGAGATCTCCCTGATGTACCAGATGCTGCTGCCGAACATCGCGGTTCCGGCCGTCCTGGCCCGGCTCGACGTCGCCCCGGACCGGCCGCTGCGGCTGCACGAGGCGGCCCGCTCCGGCGAGACCGGCGAGGGCGACACGGCCGGCGCCTGAGCCCGGCGGCCAAGGACGGGGACCGGACCGGCTCGCCAGGGGGGCGACCGAACGGACCCCGACCATTGGCCAAACCTTCACCCGGTGAAACCGTTCGTATGGTTTATTTACAGTAGTCAGCCCGAGGAGTGACAAGTCCCGGTCTGGGGGGATATCCGCCTGCTCGTACCAGGCCCGTTACGCATAACCAACACGCACAGCGGATCAACATGCTTCGGAGGTCGGCCGTCCGGCCATCGCAGTGGGGGGAATGATGGGTACGGACTCGAGCCGTCCAGGCAGCCTGGGTGACCGGGCACCGGAACAGGTGCTGGCGGAGCTGCGCACCACGCTCTTCGCGTCGCTGCAGCGCAGCGACCAGCGCCTCCGGGCCGAACAGTACGTCCGCGGCCTGCTGGCCGCCGAGGGGCGCAAGACGCTGCGGAACATCGCGGCGCAGATCGGCGGGGCCACCGCCCGGCAGAGCGTCCACCACTTCATCAGCGACTCGTCCTGGGAGTGGCGGCCGGTGCGCCAGGCCCTGGCGCGTCACACCGAGCGGCTCCTGAAGCCACAGGCCTGGGTCGTCCGCCCCACGGTGATCCCCAAGGCGGGGGTCCACTCGGTGGGGGTCGAGCCGCGCTTCCTGCCCGACCTGGGCCAGACGGTCAACAGCCAGCAGGCGTACGGGGCCTGGATGGTCTCCGGCACCCACGCCGTGCCCGTCGACTGGCGGCTGCTGCTGACCGAGAGCTGGCTCGCCGACGCCGAGCGGCGCCGGGGCGCGGGCATCCCCGCCACCGTGCGCACCGCCACCCCCGAGGACTGCGTCAGCCAGCTGGCGCCCCGGGCCGGCGGGGAGTCGCCGGGACGGGTGCCCGTCGTGGTGAACGTCGACGGGCTGGACGCCGCCGAGTGCGCCCGCCGGCTGGAGTCGCTGGGCGCCCCGCTGCTGATGCGCGTCGACCCGGGCACCCGGCTGCGGGCCGACGGCTCCGCCCTCCAGGGCTACAGCGAGCGGACGACGACCGCGGGGCAGTTACTGGAGGCCGTGAAACGGCTGCGCCGCCCGACCGAGTGGACGCTCACCCGCGACGACCGCCGCGACACCGTGGCCACCATCGTCCCCGTGCTGCTCCCCCGCCCCCCGCGCGACCGCGCGGGACGCCCGGACGGCAACCCCTGGCGGCCCATGCGCCTGATCGGCGAATGGGCGGGGGGCGAGCGCCGGCAGGCCCGCTTATGGCTGACCGACGCGACCGACCTGCCCATCGGAGCGCTGCTGCGGCTGACCCGGCTGACCGCCGTGGCCGACCGCGACGCCCGGCGCGTCGCCGACCAGGTGGGCATGCGGGATTTCGTGGGCCGCTCGTTCCAGGGCTGGCACCGGCATGTGACGCTCGCGTCGGCCGCCCATCTCGCCGTGGTCATGGCGGGCACCGAGGCGTTCCCGGCCACGCGCGCGGCGGCGGCCGCGCCGGAGGTCGCGGAGGGCCCGGCGGACGCGGCCGGCGCCGCCTGAGCGGGCCGGTCACGGGCTACGGCCCGGTCCGGGGGTCAGCCGAGCGTCGCCCCGGCGGGGATCAGCTCGTGGAAGCCGCGCTGGTAGTAGACGAGCGGCTCGCCGTCGCCCGCGTCGGCGTGGTGCACCTCGCCGATGAGGATCAGGTGGTCACCGCCGGGGATCCGGCGCTCGGTGCGGCACTCCAGCCGGGCCAGCGCGCCCGGCAGCAGCGGCAGCCCGCGCTCGGAGAGCCGCACGTCCGTCCCCGCGAACTTGTCGGCGCCCTTGCTGGCGAACTTGCCGGCCAGGCCCTCCTGGCCCTGGGCGAGCAGGTGGATGACGAAGCCCTCCGACTTGTCGAAGGCGTCGAAGCAGTTCGCCCGGTTGTCCAGGCACACCAGGACGAGTGCGGGGTCCAGGGAGACCGAGGAGAACGCACTGGCGGTGAAGCCGTGGTTCCGGCCGTCGGCATCGGTGGTGGTCACCACGGTGACGCCGCTGGCCCAGCGGGAGAGCGCGGCGCGGAACAGGTCGGGGGAGATCGTCTCTGTGAGCACGCCCCAAGCCTGTGCGGAACCCCTAGAGCGGGGGTCGAGGGGCGCCCTGTCGCCGGGGCTCGTGGTGCTCGAGACCGGATCGAGGTCCGGTGGAGCCCGGATGTCACGGCCCTTGAACCTCCTTGCCGCGCACGCGGGTTCCAGGACCGTTCGAGCTGGCCTCAAGCGCCGGGCGCCACGCTGGGACCGCCGGGCGCCCCGGCCGGAGCCAGGGCGCGGCCGCGCGTTTTCCCGACCGGAGAGAGGCACCCGTGAGCATCGTCGAGGATAAGCCGCTGAACGTCAGCGACCGGCCGTCCCCGGAGGCGGCCGCCGCACCCCCCGCGGCCCCCACGGCCCCCGCGGACATGACCGGACGCGTCGCGGAGCTGGCGGACCTCCGGACGCGGATCCTCGAAGGGCCGAGCGCCAAGGCCACCGAGGCCCAGAAGGCCAAGGGCAAGCTCACCGCCCGCGAGCGCCTGGAACTCCTCTTCGACAAGGGGACCTTCACCGAGACCGAGCCGTTCCGCCGGCACCGCGCCACCGGCTTCGGCCTGGAGGACAAGAAGCCCTACACCGACGGCGTCATCACCGGCTGGGGCAAGGTCGAGGGCCGTACGGTCTTCGCCTACGCCCATGACTTCCGCATCTTCGGCGGCGCCCTCGGCGAGGCCCACGCCCAGAAGATCCACAAGCTGATGGACCTGGCCGAGACGGCGGGCGCGCCCATCGTGGGCCTGTGCGACGGCGCCGGCGCCCGCATCCAGGAGGGCGTCACCGCGCTGGCCGGCTACGGCGGCATCTTCCAGCGCAACGTCCGCAACTCCGGTGTGCTGCCGCAGATCAGCGTCATCATGGGCCCCTGCGCGGGCGGCGCGGCCTACTCCCCCGCGCTCACCGACTTCGTCTTCATGGTGCGCGGCACCTCGCAGATGTTCATCACCGGCCCGGACGTCGTCCAGGCGGTCACCGGCGAGAAGATCACCCAGGACGGGCTGGGCGGCGCGGACGTCCACGCCGAGACCTCCGGCGTGGCGCACAACGCCTACGACGACGAGGAGTCCGCCCTGGAGGACGTGCGCCACCTGCTGTCGCTGCTCCCCTCCAACAACCGCGAAATGCCGCCCGCCGAGCCGGTGTACGACCCGGTGGACCGGCGCAACGACGTCCTGCTGGACCTCGTCCCGGCCGACCCCAACCAGGCGTACGACATGCGGGCGGTCATCGAGGAGATCGTCGACGACGGCGACTTCTTCGAGGTGCACGAGCGCTGGGCGCCCAACATCATCTGCGCCCTGGCGCGGATGGGCGGCCAGGTCACCGGCATCGTCGCCAACCAGCCGCAGCGGCTGGCGGGCGTGCTGGACATCGAGTCCTCGGAGAAGGCCGCACGCTTCGTCCAGATGTGCGACGCCTTCAACATCCCGCTGGTCTCCCTCGTGGACGTGCCCGGCTTCCTGCCCGGCGTCGACCAGGAGCACGGCGGCGTCATCCGGCACGGCGCCAAGCTGCTCTACGCCTACTGCAACGCGACCGTGCCCCGGATCTCCCTGGTGCTGCGCAAGGCCTACGGCGGCGCGTACATCGTCATGGACTCCCGCTCCATCGGCACCGACCTCGCCCTGGCCTGGCCGGTCAACGAGATCGCCGTCATGGGCGCGGAGGGCGCCGCCAACGTCGTCTTCCGCCGCGAGATCGCCGCCTCCGACGACCCGGAGGCCACCCGGCAGGCCCGGATCGCCGAGTACCGCGACGAACTGATGCACCCCTACTACGCGGCCGAGCGCGGCCTCGTCGACGACGTCATCGACCCCGCGCTCACCCGCGCCACGCTCATCGAGGCGCTCACCATGCTGCGCAACAAGCACGCCGCCCTGCCCGCGCGCAAGCACGGCAACCAGCCGCAGTAGCGGCGGGGTTGACAGCCACTCACGGTACGTACCGCCCTTGAGCGGTACGTACCGTGGGTATGCGGAGGTCCGGGCGGCGGCTCAGGGGGCGGGCACAACGGGCGGAGGCACAATAAAGTAGACCCTTATTAAAATACCTACCGTTAGGTAACATGACACTCTTGGCTCCCTTCGGTAGGAATCCGTACCTGGCATGCCTACTGTCAGAATCACCCTTTCAGGTGATCGGCGCAGGGGTTCATCGGTCGCGCCGGGAACAGGAGTGTGCGCAGTGAGGTTCAACCTCATCGGGCCGTTCGAGATCGTCGCCGACGACGGCCGGACCTACGTACCGAGCACCCCGAAGGTCTGTCAGGCACTGGCACTTCTCCTGACCCGGCCCAACGAGATCGTCACGGCGGACTCGCTGATCCAGGAACTCTGGGGCCAGAAGCCACCACGAAGTGCCCTGACGACGCTTCAGACGTACATCTACCACGCCCGGCGCATGTTCGTCGGCGAGGAACTGGCCGCCGCCGGGCGGACCCTCCTCGCGACGCGCGCGCCGGGATATGTCATCCAGGTCGACGACTCCGAGGTCGACATCAAGGTCTTCGAGCAGCTGATCGCCCGAGGGCACTCCGAACTTCAGGACGGCGACCCCGAGTCGGCCGTCCACCACCTCAACCAGGCGCTGGGCCTGTGGCGCGGCCCGGTGCTCTCCAGCATCCCCTCCGGCGACCTGCTCGCGGGCTCCATCGCCCACCTCGACGAGCTGCGCATCCGGGCGCTGGAGCTGCGCATAGAAGGCCAGACCCGGCTCGGCCGGCAGCGCGAGTCGATCCCCGAGCTGCGGCTGCTGGTGCACGCCTACCCCCTCAACGAGTGGTTCCACGGCCAGCTGATCTCGGCCCTCCACGGCTCCGGCCGCCGGGCGGAAGCGCTCCAGGCGTACCAGAACCTCTACCGCATCCTCAACGACGAGCTGGGCCTCGAGCCCTCGCCCGAACTCCAGCGCCTCCAGCGCGAGGTGCTCAACCCGGAGCCCTCCGAGGTGACCTCGCTCAGCCGGGTCGCGGCCCCGCGCGACGCACGTGCCGTGGCGCCGCTGTGGATGTCCTCCATGACGGGCTGAGGCCCCCGGGCGGATCCCTCCGCCCGGGCACCTCGGTCGTTCGTCGTGGCGTTCGTCAGCGGACGTCGCCGTACCAGCGCCACCCCGCCGGGCGCTCAAGACCGGGCAGGTCACCGCGGCCGGTGCTCCACAGCAGCGTCTCGGCGGCGCCGTGGCCCGTGGGCGCGCCCGGGAAGATGCGCTCCAGCACGGGGGCGCAGAGCTCGTCCGAGGGCTCCCAGTCCAGCCCGAAGGTGAGGGCGATGTCACGGCTGTGGAGGAGGAGTTCGGTGACGGCCATGGCGGAGAAACCCGCCACGTCACTGGTGCCCCAAGGGTGCCAGGCGCGGGCCTCGGGCGAGGTCTCGCGCACGACACCGGCCAGCATCCGGCCGGCGATCCGGATGCCTTCCGCCTTCGCGTCGGCCGGCGCCCCGGCGTCGATGTGGGTCATCAGCGTGATGTAGCGGTCCTTCGGCTGGGCTATCAGCAGACCCGCGTATCCGGTGACCGCCTGGGAAAGGTGGGAGACCGTCTGCTGACAGCTCCATTCCAGCGTTCCCGCGGGGCGGGACCAGTCGCCCTCGGACTTCTCGAGAAGGGCGGTGGCGGAGTCGGTGGCGGCGGTGACGAGTTCGTGCCAGGAAAGAGTCATAGAAGCGATCATGACATACGGGACGGTCGGTTTGATGTTTCCTTGACGCCCGGGAATTCACCGCCGTGGCCCTGCGAACGGACATGCCCGAAGGGGCCCGGACCGCGCACGCGGTTCCGGGCCCTTCACCGGGGGGACGGGGGCGGCACCCCCGGCGGCTGGGCGGGGCTTACGCCTTGGGCTGCTGGAAGACCTTGACCATGCTGGCGTAGCTGTTCTTGCCGTGACCGGCGGCGATCGTACGTGCCATCAGGCCCTGGACGAAGAGGGGCAGTTCGGGGTTGATGCCCTGCGCCTCACTCTCGTGCACCAGGTGCTCGAGGGCGCCGGCGTGGACCTCCATGGTGGCGTCGTTGGCGGGGAACTTGCCGTCGGCCGCGTCGATCTGGCCCGCGTAGTCCGTGGCGAAGCCCTTCACCGCGTCGACCCAGGCGGTCGCCCAGGGCAGGAACTCGCTCGCCTTCACACCGACGGTGTCCAGCAGCGCGACACCGTGGAGGAAGCTGTTGAGGGTGCCCCACATGACGCCGAGCAGCGACACGTCGTAGAGCGCGGCCAGCGCGTGGTCCGCGCCCAGGTGGGTGGTGTTGCCGCCGAGGACCTTGAGGGTGGCCTCGTGGGCGGCGAAGACGTCGGCCGGGCCGCTGTAGAAGAGCACGGTCTCGGCGCCGCCGATGAGGGCCGGGACGGTCATGATGGCGCCGTCCAGGTAGCTCGCGCCGTGGCCGGCCGCCCAACCGGCCTTCTCCCGGGCCTGCTCCGAGGAGCCGGAGGTCAGGTTGACCAGGGCCTTCCCGGAGAGCGCGGAGCCCAGCGGGTCGAGGACCGAGTGCATCGCGTCGTAGTCCGAGACGCACACGACGACCAGCTCGGAGGCGGCCACGGCCTCGGCCGGGGAGGCCGCGAGCACGGCGCCCTGACCCACGAGCTCCTGCGCCTTGTCCGCGGAACGGTTCCACACGGTCGTCGGGTGCCCGGCCTTCAGGAAGGCCCCGGCCAGCGCCTGCCCCATCAGCCCGAGACCGATGACCGTCACCGGTGCGTGGTCGTTGCCCGCCATCACAGCTCCTATCCAAGGACGAAATGTATTGCCCACTCAGATTCACTCACCGCTCGCCACCAGGGAAGTACCTACTTGAAAGTGGGTACTTACCAGCAGGTAAGCGGTGCTCCTCACGCTACTCCGATCAACGACCGTTCATCACCGTGCAATTACCGGCGAATGGTCTTCCACTTGCCCCGGTGGACGGCAAATGCCCGGTCTCCTGCAAACCTCATGAGGAGGAAACAGGATTAATTGCCGGAGGTACGTTGATGGCCACGAATTCGGAATTCACCGCCCTGCTCGCCGCGTTGGAGAAGGCCCACCCCGTGATCCGGGCGAACGGCCTGGAGGCCGAGGAGAAGAGCCGGGTACCCGAGCAGAACCTCCGGCTTCTGGAGGAGGCCGGCGTATTCCGCATGGCCGTGCCGGCCCGCTTCGGCGGCCTCGACCTCGGCATCGCCGACCAGGGCGCGGTCATCTCCGAGATCGCCCGGGCCTGTCCGTCCACCGGCTGGGCCATGACCGTCTGGCTCACCGGCGCCCGGATGGCCGCCTTCTACCCCGACAAGGCGCAGGAGGAGGTCTTCGCGGGAGGCTCGGTCCGCGTCTCCATCGGCTTCGCCCCCACGGGCACCCTCGTCCCCACCGAGGGCGGCTACCTCCTCAACGGCCGCTGGAACTACAACACCGGCTGCCACGGCGCCGACTGGGACGGCCTCGCCGCCATGCTGGAGCACCCCGACGGCACCACCGAGGAGTTCCTCGCCCTCGTGCCGATGTCGGAGCTGTCCATCACCGACGACTGGGACGTCACCTCGGGCAGCGGCACCGGCAGCGCCACGACCACGGCCAAGGACGTCTTCGTCCCGGCCCACCGCGTGGCCTCCTACGGCGAGATCATGAGCACCGGCGTCCCCGGCCGCTGGAACAGCACCGCGAAGGGCCGCGAGTACGGCGTCGTCCCGTTCATCATGTCCGCCTACGCCCTGATGGCGGTCGGCGTGGCCCGCGGCGCCTACGGTCTCTTCCTCGACCGCCTCCCGGGCCGCGGCATCACCTACACCTCCTGGACCGACCAGAAGCAGCACCCGCTCACCCAGATCCAGGTGGCCACCGCCGCCAACAAGATCGACGCGGCGGAGGCCCTCTCCTCGAAGTGGCTGGACCTCCTCCAGCGCCGCGCCGACGCGGGCGAGGACCCCACCCTGGAGGAGCGCGCCATCGTCCGCGGCCGTACCGCCTTCGCGGGCCAGCTCGCCAAGGAGGCCGTCGAACTCCTCCACTCCGCGAGCGGCGCCTCGGTCATCAAGCGCGACGTCCCCTTCCAGCGCTTCCACCGCGACATCCTGGGCTTCACGCTCCACGCCCTGGCCCAGGTCAACGTGAACATGGAAGTCCAGGGCCGAGTCCTCCTGGGCCTCGACCCGGGCACGGACATCCTCTGACGCCTGCGGGAAACGAAAAAGCCCAGCTCGGACAAGGTCCGAGCTGGGCTTTCGGCGGAGCCGCCTTCGGGATTCGAACCCGAGACCTACGCATTACGAGTGCGTTGCTCTGGCCAACTGAGCTAAGGCGGCAAGCTGCGTAACCAAGGTTGGCGTGTGCAGCGCGCCTAAGTCTACACAGTTTCCAGGGGTGCTCCGCACACAGCCGTCCGCGGGGGGATCTCGCAGGTCAGGAGCAGCGGCGGGAGGCCGGGGGCGGGGTGCCCGTGAGGAGGTAGTCGTTGATCGCGCCGTCCACGCAGCGGCTGCCCCGGGTGTAGGCGGTGTGGCCGTCGCCGTCGTAGGTGAGCAAACGGCCGGAGGAGAGCTGGGAGGCGAGGGCGCGGGCCCAGGGGTAGGGCGTCGCCGGGTCGCGGGTGGTGCCGACGACGAGGATGGGGGCGGCGCCCCGGGCCGGGATGCGGTGGGGGCCGCCGGTGGCCCGCACGGGCCAGTACGCGCAGCTCAGAGCGGACCAGGCGAAGCTCGCGCCGAGGGCCGGCGAGGCCTTCTCGAAGTCGGGGACGGCACGGCGGACGGCCGCCGGCCCCCGGAAGGCGGGTGGGAGGTCGAGGCAGTTCACCGCCGAGTTGGCGGGCATCAGATTGGTGTAGTGACCGCGCTGGTCGCGCTCGTAGTAGAGGTCCGAGAGGCGCAGCAGCAGCGCGCCGTCGCCGGTCTGGGCGTTGTGCAGGGCCTTGCGGAGGATCGGCCAGGTGGTCTCGTCGTACATGGCGGAGATCACACCCGTGGTGGCCAGGCTCTCGGTGAGCCGGCGGGGGGTGCCGGTGGCCAGCGGGTGCTGGTCGAGGCGCTGGAAGAACTGCTGGAGGCGGACGCCCGCGACATCCGTGCGGCCGCCCTCCAACGGGCAGTCCTCGTGCTGGGCGCAGTCCGCCGCGAAGGAGGCCAGGGCCGTCTGGAAGCCCGCCGTCTGGTCGCGGTTGATCCGCCGGGCGTCGAGGCCGGGGTCCATGGCGCCGTCGAGGACGAGCCGGCCGACGCGGGAGGGGAAGAGCCCCGCGTAGGTGGCGCCGAGGAAGGTGCCGTACGAGGCGCCGACGTAGTGGAGCTTGTCGTCGCCGAGGACCGCGCGGAGGACGTCCATGTCGCGGGCCGCCTCGACGGTCGAGACATGGCCGAGCAGTTTGCCCGAGCGGGCGGCGCAGCCCTGGGCGAACTTCTTGAACGCCGCCACCAGTTCGCGGACCTCGGCGGCGTCGTCCGGGGTCGTGTCGACCTGGGCGTAGGCGTCCATCTCCTTGTCGGACAGGCAGGTGACGGGCTGGCTCGCGGCGACGCCGCGCGGGTCCATCGCGACCATGTCGTACTGGGCGCGGACGGCTCCGGGGTAGCTGGAGGCCGCGTACTCCTGGAGGAAGCCGATCGCCGAGCCGCCGGGCCCTCCGGGGTTGACCATCAGGGCGCCGAGGCGCTTGCCGGGGCCCGTGGCCTTCTTGCGGGAGACGGCGAGTTTCACGTCGTCGTGGGACTGGGGGGCCTCGTAGTCGAGCGGGGCGCGCAGCGTGGCGCACTCGAAGTCCGCGCGCTTGCCGCCGCAGGAGTGCCAGGCGAGCCTCTGGTCGTAGTACGGCCGGAGGGCGCGCGGCAGGGCGGCGGGCAGCGGGGCCAGCTCCGGTAGCGGCCCCTGTTCGTCGGCCGCCTCGGGTGGGAGGAGGGAGGCGAAGGAGCCGGGTTCGCCCACGCCGCGCGGTCTGGCCGCCGCCGCGCCCGGCGCCGCGGCCCCCGAGACGGCGGCGGAGATCAGCAGGGCCGCGGTCGCGGCGAGCGTGCCGGAGGTGCGGAACAGGCGACTGGTGTCCATCGGCTGGCCCCTCGGGGTGGGCGACAGGTGGGCGTACGGCATCCGGCCGTCCGGGCATCCGGCAGTCCGGGCGGTCGGACATCCGCAGGACATACAGATATGCGGACATGCGACATGCACAGGACCACGCGGGCATACGGAGCGTATCCGGACGGATACCCGACTTGGCCAGCCTTACGGCCCACTAGTCCTCATACGAGTGAGGAATCACCCAACCTGCGGTGTGCCCGCCGTTCCTCGTACTACTCACCCTCCCCCGGTCAGCTCACCCGTTCCCCCCGTCCCCCGGACGGGACCCCGCCACCCGGACGGGCGTCACCCGGACGACCACCCGGACGACGCCCGCGCCGTCAGCCCGCGCGCGCCGTCAGCCCGCGCGCAGCGCGACCGCCATGGCCTCGACGGCGAGCAGCGGCGCCACATTGCGGTCGAGCGCCTGCCGGCAGGCCGTGATCGCCTCGATGCGGCGCAGCGTCGCCTCCGGCCCGGAGCCGCGCGCGACGCGCTCCAGTGCGTCCCGCGCGTCGTCGTTGGCGAGCTCGACGCGCGAGCCGAGCTGTATCGCGAGCACGTCGCGGTAGAAGCCGGTGAGGTCCGTCAGGGCCAGGTCGAGGCTGTCGCGCTGGGTGCGGGTCGCGCGGCGCTTCTGGCGGTCCTGGAGCTCCTTCATGGCGCCGGCGGTGCCGCGCGGCAGCCGGCCGCCGGTGCCCGCCGCCGCGCCGAGCGCGGCCCGCAGCTCCTCGGTCTCCTTGGTGTCGACCTCCTCGGCGACCTGCTTGGCGTCCTCGGCGGCCGCGTCGATCAGCTCCTGGGCCGCCTTGAGGCAGCCGCCCATGTCGGCCACGCGCAGCGGCATCTTGAGCACGGCCGCGCGGCGGGCCCGGGCGCGCTCGTCCGTGGCCAGGCGGCGGGCCCGGCCGATGTGCCCCTGGGTGGCGCGGGCCGACCGGACCGCGAGCTCCGGCTCGATCCCGTCCCGGCGGACGAGGATGTCGGCCACCGCCGCCGTGGGAGGCGTACGCAGCGTCAGGGACCGGCAGCGGGAGCGGATCGTCGGCAGCACGTCCTCCAGGGAGGGCGCGCACAGCAGCCAGACCGTGCGGGGGGCGGGCTCCTCCACGGCCTTGAGCAGCACATTGCCCGCGCCTTCGGTGAGCCGGTCCGCGTCCTCCAGGACGATCACCTGCCAGCGGCCGCCGGCGGGCGACAGCTGGGCCCGGCGGACCAGGTCACGGGTCTCCTTGACGCCGATGGACAGCAGGTCCGTACGGACGATCTCCACGTCCGCGTGCGTCCCGACGAGGGAGGTGTGGCAGCCGTCGCAGAAGCCGCAGCCGGGGGCGCCGCCCGTCGCGCGGTCGGGGCCGACGCACTGGAGGGCGGCGGCGAAGGCGCGGGCGGCGGTGGCCCGCCCGGAGCCGGGCGGGCCCGTGAACAGCCACGCGTGCGTCATCCGGGAGGCGCCCGCCGCCTCCGGCGCCGCCGAGGCGTCCGTACCGGCGGCCGTGACCAGCGCGTCCGCGTCCCGCGCGGCAGCGGCGAGCTGCTCGATCACCCGGTCCTGGCCGACCAGGTCGTCCCACACCGCCATGGCTGTTCCTCCGCGCTGTCCGTCCTGCGGCTACCCATTGTGGGCCACACCACTGACAAGTCCGGCCCCGTAAGGGGCGCGGGGAACGGCGCGACCAGCCACGACGGCGCCGCAGCCGACCGACGCCCCGCCGCGGAGCGGCTAGCGCCGCTCACCCTCGCCGCCGCCGGAACCGTCGGCGTCCCGCTTGCCGAGCAGATCGTCCGCCAGCGTCGGGGCGTCGTCCGCCCACTCCGGCCGGTGGCGCCGCGCCTTCCGCAGGGGGCGACCAGGCGCGTCGCCGCCCTCGCCCTCCGCGTCCACCTGCGGCAGCTCGCGCGTGCGCTCGGCTTCCGGAGCGGCGGCGTCGTCGTCCTTGCGGAAGAGCCAGTCGGGCACCCGGTCCACGGGGTTCTCGGACCGCGCCTCCGGCCGCGTCGGCGGCTTCGGCAGCACGGCCGTCTCCTCCGACTCGGAGCCCTGGCCACGGGGGGCGTCCTTCGGCTCGACGCCCCAGGTGACGCGCTGCGTCGGCGGCGTCGGCGCGACGACGGGCGGCAGCACGGCCGTCCGGTCCTCGGAGCCGGCCGGGAGCCGGGGCGTCTCGACGGTCGGCGCGTCGCCGGAGTCCCGGGTATCCCGGGGGTCCTTGCGGAAGGCAGCGGTCCCCACGACGGGAGGCCGCCCGGCACCGCGATCCGCGCTGTCCGGCTCGCGCAGCGAGGGCTGCGGCACGGTGGGCGCCTCGTCCTCGCCGGCGCCGCCCGAGCCCCCGGCACCGGCCGGGGTACCGGCCCCGCCGGAGGCCCCGGCACCCGACGGGAAGCCGCGGACCGCCGAGGAACCCGCCCCGGAGCCCGCCCCAGAACCGGCCCCAGAACCGGCCCCGGCACCGGCCTCCGAACCGGCCTCCGCACCCGCCAGGGAACCGGCCGCCGCGGCCTCCGCCGCCACGCGGGCCTGCTCGGCCCTGAGCAGGGCCTCTTCCGCCTTGCGCTGCTTCTCCAGGCGCCGTTCCTCGGCCTCGGCACGCAGCCGGGCCTCCTCGGCGGCCTGCTCGCGCAGTCGTTCCTGTTCGGCGGCGCGGGCGCGCTCCTCCGCCTCGCGGCGCGCGCGCTCCTCCTCCGCGCGCTGACGCGCCTCCTCGGCCTCCCGGGCGCGGCGCTCCTCCTCACGGCGCGCGGCCTCCTCGGCCTCACGCCGGGCGCGCTCCTCCTCGGCGCGCAACCGCTCCTGGCGCTCACGCTCCAGCCGCGCCTCCTCCGCCCGGCGGTGCTCCTCCTCCACCCGGCGGCGCTCTTCCTCAGCCTTCTCCGCCTTCCGGCGCTCCTCCTCGGCGCGGCGCGCGGCCTCCGCCGCCTCCCGCGCGGCGGCCTCCGCGGCGGCGCGCTCCGCCGCGAGCTCCGCCTCCCGCTCCGCCTTGCGGCGGGCCTCCTCCTCGGCGGCCTGGCGCGCCGCCTCCAGGGCGGCCGCGCGCGCGGCCTCGCGGGCCTCGAGCTCGGCGGCGGACAGCGGCAGCATCTGGTCGAGCCGGTGGCAGACGACAGCGGTGATGGCGTCGGGCTCCTGCCCGGCGTCCACCACGAGGTAGCGCGCCGGGTCGGCGGCGGCCAGGGTCAGGAACCCGGTCCGGACCCGCTGGTGGAACTCCGCCGGCTCGGACTCCAGCCGGTCCGGCGCCTCCGTGAAGCGCTCGCGCGCGGTCTCGGGCGAGACGTCGAGCAGCACGGTCATGTTCGGGACGAGCCCGTCCGTGGCCCAGCGCGAGATCCGGGCGATCTCGGTCGGCGAGAGGTCGCGCCCGGCGCCCTGGTAGGCGACGGACGAGTCGATGTAGCGGTCGCTGATGACGACCGCGCCGCGCTCCAGGGCGGGCCGTACGACGGAGGCGACGTGCTCGGCGCGGTCGGCCGCGTAGAGCAGCGCCTCGGCGCGGTCGGAGAGCCCGGCCGACGCGACGTCCAGCAGGATCGCGCGCAGCCGCTTGCCGATGGGCGTGGCGCCCGGCTCCCGGGTGACGACGACCTCGTGGCCCTTGGCGCGGATCCACTCGGCGATCGCCCGCACCTGGGTGGACTTCCCGGCACCGTCGCCGCCCTCGAAGGCGATGAAGAAGCCGGCGGGTGCCGTGCCCTCGGCGGGGTCGCCGCCGCGCACCACGTCGAGCAGGTCGCGGTGGAAGGGCACCCCGTGCCGGTCGTCGGTGCGGCCCAGCACGAGCGCGCCGACGGGCAGCAGCAGCGCGCCGACGAGCATCAGCGTGAACGCCGCCCCGCCGTGCGCGAAGACGAAGGAACCGGACACGAGCCGGTGCGGCCCGATGACCGCGGCGAGGACGGGCGCCACGACCGCGCCCAGCGCGACGGTGAGGCGGACGACCCCGTGGAGGTGCTCGGTGGTGCGGGCCTGGCGGGACTCCTCCGTCTCCTGGTCGAGGAGCGCGTGCCCGGTGTTGGCGACGACACCGGCGGAGCAGCCCGCCAGCAGGACGAGCAGCAGGACGGTCGTCGCGTCGGGCACCAGCCCGGCGGCGAGCAGCGCGGCGCCCGTCAGGGCGAGCGCCAGCGCGAGCAGCCGGCGGCGGGAGAAGCCGGGCAGCACCTTCCGGGCGCCGCGGATGCCCAGGGCCGGGCCGCCGGTGAGCGCGAGGGCCAGCAGGGCGAAGCAGACGGGCCCGCCGCCGAGGTCGGCCGCCTGGAGCGCGGCGACGCCGACGGCCGCGGCGACCGCGCCCGCGATGGCCGCGCAGGACAGGACGAGCACCGGGATCGCGCCCGTGCGCCCCTTGTCGGCGGCGCCGTGGACGGTCTTGGGGCGGCGCAGACCCTCCAGCGGGGAGCGCGCGCGGGGCGCCTTCACGCCGTCGGGCAGCGGGGGCAGCTTCATCCGGTGGAGCACCACGCCGGACGTCGCGAAGAGCCCGGCCGCGAGGTACGAGCCGAGGGCCGCCTGATGGAGGTGGAACCAGTCGATGCCCGAGCCGAGCAGATTGCCGATCAGGGTGATGACGAGGAGCGCTGCCGCCGCGACGGGCAGGGCGAGGTAGGTCGTGCGCAGCGAGAGCCGCCGCAGCGCCTCCTGGTGGTCCGGCAGCGGGCGCACCGCGTCGCCCTCGGGCGGCGGGGCGGGCAGCAGCGCGGGCACGGCGCCGTCCTTGGCGACCGTCCAGACGCGTTCGGCGCCGCCGACGACGAAGGCCGTGACCAGCAGCCAGACGACGGCCTGGTGGCCGGTCCAGTCGGCCCACAGGGGCGCGACGGCGAGGAGCGCGAGCCGCAGCCCGTCCGCGCCGATCATCGTCCAGCGGCGGTCGAGCCGACCGGCCGGGGCGAAGAGCGAGGACAGCGGCTCCAGCAGGACCGCGCCGAGGAGCGCGGTGCCCAGCAGCCGCGCGCCGATCACGGCGGCGACGGCGAACGCGGCGCCCCGGTAGCCACCGCCGAGGGCGCCCGTCTCGACCGCGGCCTGGAGGGCCAGCAGCATGAGGACGAAAACGGCGAGGCCGTCGCCGACGGCCCCGGCGGACTGGGCGCTCCACAGCCGCCGCAGCGGACGGAAGCGCAGCAGGGCCCGGAGGGCACGCTCGCGGGAGTCCGCGGCCAGTGCTCCGGATACGGGGCTCTCCAAAGGTGGCTGCTCGGCTCGCGTCATCCTGCCAGCCTATCCGGAGTTGTCCGGATGCCGACTGTCAATACGAACGTATATACGAACTTACGCCCGGGTCCCTATACGGGGCGATACCGGACGGGCGCGATACCGGACACGCGATACCGGACGGCGCGATAACAGCGGGCGGATACCGACGGGCGGATACGGAGACGGGCCGCCCCCGAGGGGGCGGCCCGTCCGGCGTGCTCGGCGTGAGCCGTCCCGCCTACTCCCCGTCGGCCGCCGAGGCCGCGGCCGAGGCAGCGGTCTTCTTGGCGGCGGCCGTCGTCTTCTTCGCCGCGGCGGTCTTCTTCGTCGCCGTGGTCTTCTTCGCGGCCGTCGTCTTCTTGGCCGCGGTCTTCTTCGCCGGGGCCTTCTTGGCGGCGGCCTTCTTCGCGGGCGCCTTCTTGGCCGTCTTCTTGGCCGGGCCCTTGGCGCGCTTCTCCGCCAGCAGCTCGTAGCCGCGCTCCGGCGTGATCGTCTCGACGTCGTCGTCACGGCGCAGCGTCGCGTTGGTCTCGCCGTCGGTGACGTACGGGCCGAAGCGGCCGTCCTTGACCACGACCGGGCGTTCGCTGACCGGGTCGGTGCCCAGCTCCTTCAGCGGCGGCTTGGCCGCGGCGCGGCCGCGCTGCTTGGGCTGCGCGTAGATGGCCAGGGCCTCGTCCAGCGTGATGCTGAAGAGCTGGTCCTCGGTCTCCAGGGAGCGCGAGTCCGTGCCCTTCTTCAGGTACGGGCCGTAGCGGCCGTTCTGCGCGGTGATCTCCACGCCCTCGGCGTCCTTGCCCACGACGCGCGGGAGCGACATCAGCTTCAGCGCGTCGTCCAGCGTCACCGTGTCGAGGGACATCGACTTGAAGAGCGACGCGGTACGCGGCTTGACGGCGTTCTTCCCGGTCTTCGGGGTGCCCTCGGGGAGCACCTCGGTGACGTACGGGCCGTAGCGGCCGTCGCGGGCGACGATCTGGTGGCCGGTGCCCGGGTCGGTGCCCAGCTCGAAGTCGCCGCTCGGCTTGGCGAGCAGCTCCTCCGCGTACTCGACGGTCAGCTCGTCGGGGGCGAGGTCGGCCGGGACGTCGGCGCGCTGGTGGCCCTCGGCGTCCTTCTCGCCCCTCTCGACGTATGGCCCGTAGCGGCCGACGCGCAGCACGATGCCCTCGCCGACGGGGAAGGAGGACACCTCGCGGGCGTCGATCGCGCCCAGGTCGGTGACGAGCTCCTTCAGGCCGCCGAGGTGGTCGCCGTCGCCGTTGCCCGCGTCGGCGGCGCCGCCCTCCGGGCCCTCGCCGAAGTAGAACCGGCGCAGCCACGGCACGGCCTGGGCCTCGCCGCGGGCGATGCGGTCGAGGTCCTCCTCCATGGAGGCGGTGAAGTCGTAGTCGACGAGCCGGCCGAAGTGCTTCTCCAGCAGGTTGACGACGGCGAAGCTCAGGAAGGACGGCACGAGCGCCGTGCCCTTCTTGAAGACGTAGCCGCGGTCGAGGATCGTGCCGATGATCGACGCGTAGGTCGACGGGCGGCCGATCTCCCGCTCCTCCAGCTCCTTGACCAGCGAGGCCTCGGTGTAGCGGGCCGGGGGCTTGGTGGCGTGGCCGTCGGCGGTGATCTCCTCGGCGCTCAGCGCGTCGCCCTCGCCGACCTGCGGCAGCCGGCGCTCGCGGTCGTCGAGCTCGGCGTTCGGGTCGTCGGCGCCCTCCACGTAGGCCTTCATGAAGCCGTGGAAGGTGATCGTCTTGCCGGACGCGCTGAACTCGGCGTCCCGGCCGTCGCTCGCCCGGCCGCCGATCTTCACGGTGACGGAGTTGCCGGTCGCGTCCTTCATCTGGGAGGCGACGGTCCGCTTCCAGATCAGCTCGTAGAGCCGGAACTGGTCGCCGGTCAGACCGGTCTCGGCGGGAGTGCGGAAACGATCACCCGAAGGACGGATCGCCTCGTGCGCCTCCTGGGCGTTCTTGACCTTGCCGGCGTACGTGCGCGGCTTCTCCGGCAGGTAGTCGGCCCCGTAGAGCTGGGTGACCTGCGCCCGGGCGGCGGTGATCGCCGTCTCCGAGAGCGTGGTGGAGTCCGTACGCATATAGGTGATGAAGCCGTTCTCGTACAGCTTCTGGGCCACCTGCATGGTCGCCTTGGCACCGAAGCCCAGCTTGCGCGAGGCCTCCTGCTGGAGCGTGGTGGTGCGGAACGGCGCGTACGGGGAGCGGCGGTACGGCTTGGACTCGACCGAGCGCACCGCGAAGGCGGCGTCGGCGAGGGCGGCGGCCAGCCCGCGGGCGGTCGCCTCGTCCAGGTGGAGGACCTGCGCGGAGTCCTTGAGCCGCCCGTTCGCCCCGAAGTCACGGCCCTGGGCGACGCGGCGGCCGTCGACCGTCGCCAGCCGGGCGACCAGGGTCGAGGGATCGCTGTTGTCACCGGCACGGCCGGTGCCGAAGGTGCCCGTGAGGTCCCAGTACTCGGCGGACCGGAAGGCGATGCGCTCCCGCTCCCGCTCGACGACCAGGCGGGTGGCCACGGACTGCACCCGGCCGGCGGACAGCCGCGGCATGACCTTCTTCCAGAGGACCGGCGAGACCTCGTAGCCGTAGAGGCGGTCGAGGATGCGGCGGGTCTCCTGGGCGTCGACGAGCTTCTTGTTCAGCTCGCGCGGGTTGGCGACGGCGGCCTGGATCGCGTCCTTGGTGATCTCGTGGAAGACCATCCGGCGGACCGGGACCTTGGGCTTGAGGACTTCCTGGAGGTGCCAGGCGATGGCCTCGCCCTCGCGGTCCTCATCGGTGGCGAGGAAGAGCTCGTCGGACTCGGCCAGCAGGCCCTTGAGCTTCTTGACCTGATCCTTCTTGTCGGCGTTGACGACGTAGATCGGCTGGAAGTCCTTGTCCACGTTGACGCCGAGCCGGGCCCAGGGCTCACCCTTGTACTTCGCCGGGACCTCGGCGGCCCCGTTCGGGAGGTCACGGATGTGCCCGACGCTCGCCTCGACGACGTATCCGGGGCCGAGGTAGCCCTTGATCGTCTTCGCCTTGGCAGGCGACTCGACGATGACGAGTCGGCGGCCGCCCTGTGCGGTCTCGCTGGTCGGGGACAACTTCGCTCTTCTTCCGGTCGACACTCGGTGTGGGCGTTTCGGTGTGGGCGTTGCGTGACGCTGCGGAGTGTGACGGTACATCCCGCCCCCGTGTCAAACGGAAAAAGCCCGCAACGCCACTCGAACGGTAACCCGACAAGCGTCCTGTCTGCCGCCCGGACCGTCACACCACTGCCGGGAAGGCCCCATCCGCCCCACGACCGCCGCCCGCCGCACCGGCCGGGCCCGGTGGCCGGGACGGGTGACAAAAACATGACGCGAACACGACCCCTCCGTCCGGCCCTCCCATGAGTCGGACGACGGCTTCCGCCACCCCCGGCGACGGCTTCGGCGAGGCCGCCGCCGGGGCGCGGCGCGGGGCCGGCGGAGGCCCGTCAGTCGCCCGCCGGCGAGAGAAAGCCCTGCTCGACGAGGGTGCGGATGGCCTCCGGGGTCCGGTCGCGGAGCAGCACCGGGTCCTCCCCGACGAGCTGGGCGATGGCGTCGAGGATCCGGCCCGCCGGGAGTGTGCCGTCGCACACTCCCGCGAAGCCGGCCCCGACCGTGTCCACCTTGGTGGCCCGGCGCATCCCCCGGTTCTGCCGCAGCACGACGTGCTCGGGATCCTCCGCGCCCGGCAGCCCGACCTGTTCCTGGACGACCTCCTCGGCCAGCGTGAAGCGGGCGGCGAGCAGCGCCGCGTCGTCATGCGTCCGGAGGAAGTCCTGTCGCTCGAAATGAGCCGTTACGGCCGGGCCGAGCGGCTGCTCGACCGGGTGGGACCACTCCTCCGCGATCACCGACGGGCGGTCGCTGCCCGTTTTGCGCAACGTGATCCAGCCAAATCCGACGCCCTTGGTCTTCCGGGCCTCGAACTCCGCCAGCCACGCGTCGTAGCGCGCCGCGTACTCCTCCGGCGTGGTGCGGTGGTCACCGGCGTCGCGCAGCCACAGCTCGGCGTACTGGGCGACGTCCTGGACGTCGCGCTGGACGATCCACGCGTCGCAGCCGCGCGGCACCCAGGAGGACAGCCGCTCGCGCCAGTCCTCACCCTCGACGTGCTGCCAGTTGGCCAGCAACTGGCAGTAACCCCCGTCGTTGAGCCGGTCGGCCGACCGCTGGACGAGCGTGCGGCACAGGTCGTCGCCGCTCATGCCGCCGTCGCGGTAGGTCAGCCGGGCGCCGGGCGAGATCACGAACGGCGGGTTGGAGACGATCAGGTCGAAGGTCTCCCGCGCGACCGGCTCGAAGAGCGAGCCATGGCGCAGATCGGCCTCCGGCGCGCCGGAGAGCGCGAGGGTGAGCCGCGTGATGTGGAGCGCGCGCGGGTTGAGGTCCGTGGCCGTGACCCTGGTCGCGTGCTGGGCGGCGTGCAGCGCCTGGATGCCGGAGCCGGTGCCGAGGTCGAGGGCGCTCTCCACGGGCGTTCGGACGGTGATCCCGGCGAGCGTGGTGGAGGCGCCGCCCACGCCGAGGACGAGCTCCGAGCGGTCCACCCCGGCCGGGCCGCCGCCTCCGGCGATCCCGCCGGCGCCGCCGACGGCGCAGCCGAGGTCGGAGACGATCCACCAGTCCTGGCCGTCGGGCCCGCCGTACGGGCGGACGTCGACGGTGGCCCGTACCTCGTCGCCGTCCCGGACGAGCCAGCCGTCGGCGAGGCAGTCGGCCACGGGCAGCGCGGCGGCTGCGCGGTCGTGGGCGACGGGGCGCTGGAGCAGGAAGAGCCGGATCAGCGTCTCGAGCGGGCCGTCGCCGCGCGTGGCGCGCAGGGCGGGAACGGTCTCGCTGCGGGCGAGGGCGGCGTAGGCGGGGGCGCCGAGCAGGTCGAGGAGGCCGTCGGCGGTGAAGGCGGCGGCCAGCAGGGATTCGCGCAGGCGTGCGGTGCGCGTCGGGTCGGCGTCGGGAAGGCGGGGCGTACTCACGGGACCATTGTCGGGGGCGGCACCGGGGAACGACGAAGGCCCGGCGCGCCGTAGGGGCGCACCGGGGCCGACCGCGCCTCCTGGCCGGGCTGTGCCCTGGCTTCTCGGCCGGGCTGTGCCTTAGGGCTGTGCCCTGGCTTCTCGGCCTGCTACGCCTTCTTGGTCTGCGTGGGGGAGCCCACCGGCTTCTGGCAGCCCGGGGTCTTCGCCATCGACTTGCCGACGTCGCCGGACTGGAGCTTCTTGAGCGCGTCGTCGCTGCGGCCGCTGAGCTTGGCGATGTCCCCGGCGATGCTCTTGAGGCCGTCGCTGAACTTGGACTTGTCGCCCGTGTCCAGCCCGTCCACCCGCTTCTTCAGCTCGGCGTACGCGGAGGAGAGGTCGTTGAGCGCCTTGACGGCGTTCTTCTCGCTGCTCTCGCCGTCCTTGACGGGCGGGGCGCCCGCGTTCTGGACGGACGTCGCGAGCGCCTTGTACGCGTCCGCGTTGGCCTGGAAGGCGGCGGAGTCGATCTGCTGGATCTTCTTCGAGTCCTCCTCGTTCAGGACGGACGCGATGGAGGCGTTGGCGTCGGTGATCTTCTTCACCTGAGGCTGCATCTGGTCGCAGACGCTCTTGGCCCAGTCGTCCAGCTTCTTCTTGTTGCCGCTGTCGTCGCCACCACCGCAGCCCGTCAGCGCCAGGACGAGTGCCGCCCCACCGGACAGTGCAGCCACAAGCTTCTTGTTCACCGGAATGGTCCCTTCGATGGCTCTCGGCCCGGGAACTTACACGTCCGCGCGGAAGGGGCCGGGAGCCGAGCACACCGTTTGTACCCTTTTAAAGCCGTTTGCACCAAGCTTGGCGTGGCGTTCGCCGCACCTCGGCGAGGGTACGGACGGTGTGCTCCGCTCATTTCCGTCCGGAGGAACTACGTCCGGAAGAACTACGTCAGGACACCACCGCCGGGTCCGCCGGCGACACCGTCCGCTCCGCGCCGTCACCCCCGTCCACGGCGACGCCCCGCCGCTTGGAGAGATAGACCGCGCCCACGATGACGACAACGGCCAGCACCGCCACGGCGATTCTCAGCCCCTTGTTGGCGTCGGCGCCATAACTGAACTTCACCACCGCGGGCGCGATGAGCAGCGCCACCAGATTCATCACCTTCAGCAGCGGGTTGATCGCGGGACCGGCGGTGTCCTTGAAGGGATCGCCCACCGTGTCGCCGATGACCGTCGCCGCGTGCGCCTCGCTGCCCTTGCCGCCGTGGTGCCCGTCCTCGACGAGCTTCTTGGCGTTGTCCCAGGCGCCACCGGAGTTGGCGAGGAAGACTGCCATCAGGGTCCCGGTGCCGATGGCCCCGGCCAGGTACGAGCCGAGCGCCCCGACGCCCAGCGAGAAGCCGACGGCGATGGGGGCCAGCACCGCGAGCAGACCGGGGGTGGCCAGCTCGCGCAGCGCGTCCTTGGTGCAGATGTCCACCACGCGCCCGTACTCGGGCTTCTCGCTGTAGTCCATGATCCCGGGGTGCTCGCGGAACTGCCGCCGCACCTCGTAGACCACCGCGCCCGCCGACCGCGACACCGCGTTGATCGCGAGCCCCGAGAAGAGGAAGACGACGGCCGCGCCGAGGACCAGCCCGACCAGGTTGTTGGGCTGCGAGATGTCCAGGCTCAGGCCCAGCTCCCCCGCCTTGGCGTGGACGTCCGACACGGCCGTCGCGATCGCGTCGCGGTACGAGCCGAACAGCGCGGACGCGGCGAGGACGGCCGTCGCGATGGCGATGCCCTTGGTGATCGCCTTGGTGGTGTTGCCCACGGCGTCGAGGTCGGTGAGCACCCGCGCGCCCGCGCCCTCGACGTCACCGGACATCTCGGCGATGCCCTGGGCGTTGTCGGAGACCGGCCCGAAGGTGTCCATCGCCACGATGACGCCGACGGTCGTGAGCAGCCCGGTGCCCGCGAGGGCCACCGCGAACAGCGCCAGCATGATCGAGGTGCCGCCGAGCAGGAACGCCCCGTACACCCCGAGCGCGATCAACACGGCCGAGTAGACGGCCGACTCCAGGCCGACGGAGATCCCCGCGAGGACGACGGTCGCCGGGCCGGTCAGGGACGTCTTGCCGATGTCCCGCACGGGGCGCCGGCCGGTCTCGGTGAAGTAGCCCGTGAGCTGCTGGATCAGGGCCGCGAGGACGATGCCGATGGCCACGGCCACCAGGGCGAGGACGCGCGGGTCGCCGCCGTGGCCCCGGATGGCGGCGTCGCCGACGCCCTTCAAGTCCGCGTAGCCGGCCGGCAGATAGGCGAACACGGCCACCGCCACCAGCACCAGCGAGATGACGGCCGAGATGAAGAACCCCCGGTTGATCGCGGTCATCCCGCTCCGGTCGCTGCGGCGCGGCGCCACCGCGAAGATGCCGATCATCGCGGTGACCACACCGATGGCGGGCACGAGCAGCGGAAAGGCCAGGCCCGAGTCGCCGAAGGCGGCCTTGCCGAGGATCAGCGCGGCGACGAGCGTCACGGCGTACGACTCGAAGAGGTCGGCCGCCATGCCCGCGCAGTCGCCGACGTTGTCGCCCACGTTGTCGGCGATGGTGGCCGCGTTGCGGGGATCGTCCTCGGGGATGCCCTGCTCGACCTTGCCGACCAGGTCGGCGCCCACGTCGGCGGCCTTGGTGAAGATGCCGCCGCCGACCCTCATGAACATGGCCAGCAGCGCCGCGCCGAAGCCGAAGCCCTCCAGCACCTTGGGCGCGTCGGCCGCGTAGACCAGCACCACACAGGACGCGCCCAGCAGGCCGAGCCCGACCGTGCACATGCCGACGACGCCGCCCGTGCGGAAAGCGATCTTCATCGCCTTGTGGGCGACGGCCGTCAGGTCCTTCTCCGGCTCGCCCTCCGCGGGGGTCGCCTCCCGCGCCGCGGCCGCCACCCGCACATTGCTGCGCACCGCGAGCCACATGCCGATGTAGCCGGTGGCCGCCGAGAACACGGCACCGACCAGGAAGAAGAGCGAACGGCCCATGCGCTGCGACCAGTTGTCGGCCGGCAGCAGCATCAGCAGGAAGAACACGATCACGGCGAAGACGCCGAGGGTACGCAACTGCCGGGCGAGATAGGCGTTCGCGCCCTCCTGCACCGCCGCGGCGATTCTCTTCATGCTGTCGGTACCCTCACCGGCCGCCAGCACCTGACGCACCAGCACCACGGCCACCACGAGCGCCGCGGCCGCCACCACCGCGATCACCGTGACGAGGTTGCGATCGCCGTCGGTGAGCTCGACCGCGAGTCGTTGAGTGAAGTCCACCTGTTCAGGGGTGAAATGCCCCGCCATTCGTCCTCCTTAGACGTTTGGCACATGGGCGCGCGGCCGGTCCGTGGCACGAGGAATGGGAACAGCCGCCACGCTCAGGCGTCCTGAGCTCAAGATGGACGGATTGTAGGGAGCATGGCGAGATCAAAACAGAGCGCGGCAAACGGAATGAGACTTCCCGCGAAGTCCGTCCGCACGACGGAATGGTGAAGATCAAGAATTGATCGTCCGGGCTTCGGGGGATCTTTCGAAGAATCGATCATTCACGAGGAGAAACGATCATTCATTGATCGACCGGTGATGACACGACAGCGCGCGAGAGCGCCGAAAGGGCCCTGGGCTGGAGCCATGGAGCCATGAGCGGGGCACCACGAGGCCATGGACGGGGCGTCACGAGGCCCTGGACGGGGCGCCATGAGGGCATGGGCGGGGCGCCAGGCCCGGGTGGCGACGCACGGTTACGACAGGCGCCAGGCCCGCCCTACAGCGGAAGGCGGCCGCCCGGCTACGGCGTGACGGCCGACGGTGTCGTCGGCCAGCTCATCCGGATCAGGCCGCCCGTCTCGCTCGCCGTCACCTCGACGTCGTCGACCAGGCCGCTGATCACGGCGAGCCCCATGTCGTCCTCGCTCTCCTCCGGCGTCGCGGGGACGGAAGCGGAGGACGCCGGGGAACCAGCGGGGGCCAGGGGGGCGGCGGAACCGGACGCGGCGGCGGCCGTCGCGGCCATGACACCGGGGTGAGGGGCGTCGTCGGCGACCTCGATGGAGAACTTCTTCTCGTCCTCCGTCAGCACCACCTTCACCGGGCCGGCGATCTCATGGCTGCGGTGGAGGCTCACGGCACGCGAGCACGCCTCACCGACGGCCAGCCGGACCTCGTCCAGCACGGCCTCGTCGACCCCCGCCCGGCGCGCCACCGCGGCGGCCACGAGCCTGGCCGTGCGGACGTGCTCGGGAAGGGCGCTGAAGAGCAGTTCGACGGTGGCCATGCCATCCCCCTCGGTGGTACGTGCCCTCGTCCCCACTGCCGGAACACAGGGCGAACTCGCGGAGGGGCCGGACCCGTGAGCCCGTCACCCCCGGCGCGGCTATGTGGCTGTGCGGCCGTACGCGTGCGGCGCCGCGGCCGTGCGTCGGACGGGCGGCAGCCATCCGGCGCCGACCGACCGCCACCCGGCCGTCAGGCGACCGTCAGTCGGTCGCCTGCACCGCGTCCTCGACCGAGGTGTGGATCGGGAACACCTTGGTCAGGCCGGTGATACGGAAAATCTTCAGGATGCGCTCCTGGTTGCAGACGAGCCGCAGCGAGCCCTCATGGGCGCGCACGCGCTTCAGCCCGCCGACCAGGACGCCGAGCCCGGTGGAGTCGAGGAAGTCGACGCCCTCCATGTCGACGACGAGGTGATAGCTGCCGTCGTTGACAAGCTCGACCAGCTGCTCACGCAGCTTGGGCGCGGTGTACACATCAATCTCGCCACCGACCCGGACAACCGTACGGTCGCCTACGGTCTCGGTCGACAGGGACAGGTCCACGGATCCTCCAGCACCTTGCATCGAGCGGTCGCCCCCCATGGATCGGCAGCCGCGATGGCATTCAATCACTTACCGGCAGGCGCGCACGACGCCTTGGCGCCATTGTCCGTCAAGCCGGTGACACACTCGGTGTCGATGGCCAACGATCAACTCCCGCCGGAGGCGGGCGTGCACCCCGCTCCCCGGACAGTCCTCGACCGACTCGCCGCCGGGCCGGGCCGGGCCGCACGCATCACTCATACGGAGCACTTGCCCCCTCGTCCCGGACGTCATGCCCCCTGGCCGGAGAAGATCCGGCCGGAAGTGATCGACGCCATCCGGGCCGCCGGAATCGAACGCCCCTGGGCCCATCAGGCGCGCGTCGCCGAGCACGCGCTGCGCGGCGAGTCGGCCGTGGTGGCCACCGGCACCGCCTCGGGCAAGTCCCTCGCCTACCTGGCCCCCGTCCTCAGCGCCCTGCTGGACGGCTCCGAGGCCCCCAACGGGCGAGGCGCGACCGCCCTCTACCTCGCCCCCACCAAGGCCCTCGCCGCCGACCAGCGCCGCGCCGTACGCGCCCTCGCCGAACCCCTGGGCAAGGGCGTCCGGCCCGCCGTCTACGACGGGGACACCCCCTTCGAGGAACGCGAGTGGGTGCGCCAGTACGCCAATTACGCGCTGACCAACCCGGACATGCTCCACCGCTCGATCCTGCCCGCCCACCCCCGATGGGCCTCCTTCCTGCGCGCCCTGCGCTATGTCGTCATCGACGAGTGCCACGCCTACCGGGGCGTCTTCGGCTCCCACGTCGCCCAGGTGCTCCGCCGGCTGCGCCGCCTGTGCGCCCGCTACGGCTCCGATCCCGTCTTCCT
Source organism: Streptomyces sp. L500 (assembly GCF_054551825.1). Lineage (NCBI taxonomy): Bacteria > Bacillati > Actinomycetota > Actinomycetes > Kitasatosporales > Streptomycetaceae > Streptomyces > Streptomyces sp. L500. The sequence continues at coordinate 51,445 of NZ_JBTOLC010000029.1, read as the reverse complement.
CCTCGCCTCCGCCACGGCCTCCGAGCCCGGCACCGCCGCCGGCCGGCTCACCGGCCTGCCCGTCGCGGAGGTCACCGAGGACGCCTCCCCGCGCGGCGAAGTGGTCTTCGCCCTCTGGGAGCCCCCGCTCACCGAGCTCCACGGCGAGCGGGGCGCCCCCGTCCGCCGCACCGCCACCGCCGAGACCGCCGACCTCCTCACCGACCTCGCCGTCCAGGGCGTGCGCACCGTCGCCTTCGTCCGCTCCCGGCGCGGCGCCGAGCTGGTCGCCCTCATCGCCCAGGAGCGGCTGGCCGCCGTCGACCGTTCCCTCCCCTCCCGCGTCGCCGCCTACCGCGGCGGCTACCTCCCCGAGGAGCGCCGCGCCCTGGAGCGCTCCCTCCACACCGGCGAACTGCTCGGCCTCGCCGCCACCTCCGCCCTGGAACTGGGCGTCGACGTCGCCGGCCTCGACGCCGTCCTCCTCTCCGGCTACCCCGGCACCCGCGCCTCCCTGTGGCAGCAGGCCGGCCGCGCCGGCCGCACCCGGCGGGGCGCGCTCGCCGTCCTGATCGCCCGCGACGACCCGCTGGACACCTATCTCGTCCACCACCCCGAGGCCCTCTTCCAGCAGCCCGTGGAATCCACCGTCCTCGACCCGGACAACCCCTACGTCCTCGCGCCCCACCTGTGCGCGGCCGCCGAGGAGCTGCCCCTCACCGAATCCGACCTGTCGCTCTTCGGGCCCGAGGCCATGGTCGTGATCTCCCAGCTGGAGGCCCGCAAGCTGCTCCGCCGCCGGGGCACCGCCTGGCACTGGACCCGCCGCGAGCGCGCCGCCGACCTCACCGACATCCGGGGCGGGGGCGGCCGCCCCGTCCAGATCGTCGAGGAGGGCACGGGACGGCTGCTGGGCACCGTCGACCGGTCCGCCGCCCACACCACCGTCCACGAGGGCGCCGTCCACCTCCACCAGGGCCGCAGCTATCTCGTGCGCCACCTCGACATGGAGGACTCCGTCGCCCTGGTCGAACAGGCCGACCCGCCCTACTCCACGACGGCCCGCGACACCACGACCGTCTCCATCCTGGAGACCACCACCGAGGTCCCCTGGGGGGACGCGCGGCTGTGCTTCGGCTCCGTCGAGGTCACCAACCAGGTCGTCTCCTTCCTCCGTCGCAGGCTCATCACCGGCGAGGTCATGGGCGAGACCAAACTCGACCTGCCGCCCCGCACCCTGCGCACCCGCGCCGTGTGGTGGACCGTCACCGAGGACCAGCTCGACGACGCCCGGGTCTCCCCCGAGGCCCTCGGCGGCGCCCTCCACGCCGCCGAACACGCTTCCATCGGCATGCTCCCTCTCTTCGCCACGTGCGACCGCTGGGACATCGGGGGCGTCTCCGTCCCCCTCCACCCCGACACCCTCCTGCCGACCGTCTTCGTCTACGACGGCCACCCCGGCGGCGCCGGCTTCGCCGAGCGCGCCTTCCACACCGCCGCCCGCTGGCTCGGCGCCACCCGCGAGGCGATCGCCGCCTGCGAGTGCGCCACCGGCTGCCCTTCCTGCATCCAGTCCCCCAAATGCGGTAACGGCAACGACCCCCTGGACAAGAAAGCCGCCATCCGCCTCCTCACCCGCCTCCTCTCCGACGCCCCGGACGGCCCGGACGGCCCGGACGATCCGGACGGCCGGGACGACCCAGGCGACTCGGACGGCCGGGACGGCCCGGACAGCCCGACCGGCTTGCAGGGCCCGCACGACCCGACCGGCCTGCACGGCTCGAACGATCCGACCGGCCTGCACGGCCCGAACGATCCGGCGGACACGGAGTGAACTGCGGAGCGGACTGAGCGGCGGAGCGGGTCGTTCATCGCGTCCGGGCTGCGGGCGGTTGCGGGCGATCGCAGGTGGTCACGGTCGGCGATGTCTCACGGGGCATACGCCGCCTCCGGCGGCCCCGCGCGAGCCCGTACCCTCAGCGCGTACGGCCCGGCCCGCGCCTCCGCCGCCACCTCCGCGAACTCGCCCTTCACCCCGCAGCCCACCACCCTCGCGCCCTGAGCCGAGGCGACCTTCCTGGCGAGGCCGCACGCCACGGCCTCCCCCTGGAGGGCGTGGTCGGCGGCGGCGAGCGCCGCCAGATCCGCCGCCCCGCCAGCCCGGTGACGGGCCATCACCACCTGTCCCATGGCCAGCAGCGCCGCGAAGATGACGCAGGACGCCATCGCGACGGCCGCCACCCACACCGAGGCCAGACCCGCGTCATCCCACCGTTTCCTCCGCAAGGGCCACCGCCTCCCCGCTCAGCCGTACCGCCAGCGGCCCCGGCCCGGCAGCCCGGGCCTCGACCCGCACCCGGACGAGATCGCCCTCCCGTGTCAGCCCGATGCGGGCCCCGGGCGGAGCCGCGGACCGGGCCGCGGCGACGGCCGCCGGAGGCGGATCCTGCCGGGCCGCCGCCCGCGCCCCCACCCGGGCCGCGTCCACGCACTGGATCTGCGCGGACGCGGCCATCAGCCCCCAGAGCAGGGCCAGGGCGAAGAGCACCAGCACCGGCAACGCCACCGCGGCCTCGGCCGTCACATAGCCACCGTCGGAGCGAGCTCCGGACGTCCCGTCAGAACGTCGCATGGAGCGCCTTCACGATCAGTTGCTGAAGGGCTGCGCTGACGGGCCCGCTCGTGACCACCTTGTACAGAACAGCCGCCAGCGCACACGCCGCGAGCGTGCCCACCGCGTACTCCGCCGTCGTCATCCCGGCCTCACCGGCACCCGTCACCCGGGCCCGGCGCGCCGCCCACCACGACGTGACCTTCATCGCCGCCACTGCCATGACCGATTCCCCCATCTCCTGTAATGCTGATGTGTGGTGCGCGTGTGATGCGCGTTGTGATGTGTGATGCGTGCGGTGCGCGGCCTCATCCGTCGCACCGTCACTTTCCTTGTCCGCTTCTGCGGCGGGCCTCGTTCAGCTCCCGCGCATGAGCCCCTCGGCCAGCCCGACCACGACCGGCACCACCCCGACCGTCAGAAACGCGGGCAGGAAGCAGAGCCCCAGCGGCGCCGTCGCCTGGACTCCCGCGCGTCGAGCCCTCATCGCCGCCGTCCGCCCTTGGGCCGCGCGCAGCCGTGCCGCCAGCCGTGCCATGGGCTCCACCGCCGGGACTCCGGTGGCCTGGGCCCGTTCCAGGCAGCCGGCCAGCGGGGCGGCCCCGGGCAGGCTGCCCAGCCGCCCCCAGGCGGTGCCCGGATCACCGCCGAGCCGTACTTCCGCCGCCGCTTGGGCCAGCCGGGCCCCGACCGGGCCGCCCAGCGAGCCTCCGACCGCCTCCGCGGCCTCCCTGGGCCCGGCCCCGGCGGCCAGACACGCGGCCAGCAGATCGGCAGCCAAGGGCAGCTGCCGTCCCACTTCCTCGGCCCGCACCTCTCCCTCGGCGCCCTCGGCCTTCCGCCGCCATCGCCAGACGCCCCAGGCCGCGGCGGCTCCCGCCACGCACCCGGTGACGCCCGCGACCAGCCAGACGAGAACGAGCCCGGCGATCCCCACCACCGCGGCCGCCCGCCCGTCCAGGCCACGCACCGCGCGCCGCGTCCGCCTCGGCAGCCTGCCCTCGCTTCCCACCGCCTCGCCTCCCGCCATATCGACTCCCGCGTGGCCTTGGCCACCGAGCAGGGAGACCAGCCGGCCGCGCGCCGAGCGTCTTCCACGCGCCCCGCTCCCCAGCGCCGCCACGCACACCGTCGCGATCGCGGCGAGCGCCACCGCCCACAGGCTGTGGACAACACCCCCGTTCATCTCTCCCGCTCCCTCCCGTTCGCCCCGTTCGTCTTCCCCGGCCCTTCCGCGACCCGGACGATCCGCCGGGTCCACGCGATCCCCGCGCCCTCCAGCAGTCCGCCGAGCACCAGGCACCCGAGCCCGGTCGGGGTGTGCAGCAGCACCCGCAGCGGCTCGGCCCCCAGCGCGGCCCCCATCAGCAATGCGAGGACGGGAAGCAGCGCCAGCATCACGGCGGTGGACCGGGTGCCCGCCAACTGGGCCCGTAGGTCCTCCCGCTGGTCCCGCTCGGCGCCCAGAGCCGCCGCGACCCGTTCCAGGCCCGCGGCCAGACCGGCACCGCCGTCGACCGCGACCCGCCAGCAGGCGGCCACCCCCTGGAGTCCCTCGGCGCCCGGCCGTCGCCCCGCCTTGCGCAGCGCGTCCGGTACATCCCCGCCGAACCTGGCCGCCGCCGGCACGGCGGGCCATCCCGGGCCCAGCCCCGCGTCCCTCAGCCCGGACACCGCCGCACCGGGCTGACGCCCCGCCCTGAGTTCGCCCGCGACGGTCCCGCACATGTCGATCACGGCGGACTCCCGGAGCTCCCGCTCGCGCTGCCGCTCCCGCGCCGCGAGCCACCGCCGTACGAGCGGCACGGCCAGTGCCCCCGCGATCAGCGGCAGCACCGACTTCCCCAGCGCCGCCACCGCGCAGCCCACAGGCAGGCAGAGCAATTCGCGTCTCTCCCGCGCCGCCCGCCGCAAGCGTCCGGCCCACTCACCGATCCGGCCGGGCACGGCGGCGGAGCCCTGCCCACCACCGGCTGGCCCACCGCCGACCGTTCCACCTCCGGCCAGGAGCAGCCGGGCCCGCCGCACACCCGGCCCAGGCCGTGCCCGCAGCGCGGCGACGGCGCAGAGCGCCAGGACGAAGAGCAACAGCGCGGCACATCCGGAGGAGATCGAGGAGACCGAGGAAACCTGCGCCCCGGACGGCCACCCGCTCATGGCGCACTCCCGGCGCGTCCGCACAGCCCGGCCAGCCGGTCCCAGCCTCGCGCCCGCTCGAAGCCGTCCTCGCCCCACACCGCCGCCGGTACGGTCGTCACCAGACCGGCGGAATCCCGTTCGAGCACATGGACTTCCGCGACCCTCCTGCGCCCGCCGTGGTCGCGGACCATATGGATCACCACCGACAGGGCGGCCGCGAGCTGGCTGTGCAGCGCCGCCCGGTCCAGCCCGGCCGTCGAGCCCAGCGCCTCCAACCGGGCGGGCACGTCGGCGGCGGCGTTGGCGTGGACCGTGCCACAGCCCCCTTCGTGTCCCGTATTGAGAGCGGCCAGCAGGTCGGTGACCTCGGGGCCGCGCACCTCGCCGACGACCAGCCGGTCCGGGCGCATCCGCAGCGCCTGGCGCACCAGATCCCGCAAGGTGACGAGGCCGGTGCCCTCCTGGTTGGCGGGGCGGGTCTCCAGCCGCACCACATGCGGATGGTCCGGGCGCAGTTCGGCGGAGTCCTCGGCGAGGACGATCCGCTCGTCGGGCGCGACCAGCCCCAGCAGGGTGGACAGCAAAGTGGTCTTGCCCGAGCCCGTGCCGCCGCTGATGACGAAGGAGAGCCGGGCGTCGAGGACGGCGCGCAACAGCCGCTCCCCGCCAGGCGGCAGCGCCCGCGCTGCCACAAGCTCCGCCAGGGCGAAGGCGCGCGGCCGGACGACGCGCAGCGAGAGGCACGTGGAGCCGACGGCCACGGGCGGCAGGACGGCGTGCAGACGCGTGCCGTCCGGAAGTCGGGCGTCCACCCAGGGCCGGGCGTCGTCGAGCCGGCGTCCGGCGATGGCGGCGAGGCGCTGTGCGAGTCCGCGGACCGCCGCCGCGTCGGGGAAGGTCACGTCGGTGCGCTCCAGGCCCGCGCCCCGGTCGACCCAGACGCGGTCGGGGGCGGTGACCAGGACGTCGGTGACGTCGGGCGCCGCCAGCAGGGGCTCCAGCGGGCCCGTGCCCACCAGCTCGGAGCGCAATCGGGCCGCCACGCCGAGGACTTCGGCGTCGCCCAGGAGCCGTCCTTCCCGGCGCAGCGCCTCGGCGACCCGGGCGGGGGTCGGCTCTGCCCCGCTCTCCGCCAGCCGTAGCCGTACGGCGTCCAGCAACGCGAGGCTCATGCCGGCACCCCCTCGGCCTCGGGGAGCGCCCTGGCCCAGAATTCCGCGCTGAAGCGGGCCAGCGGCCCCCGCTCGGCGCCGCCCGGCGGGCGGCCGGCGTCGAGCGCGTCCGACAGACCGGGCTCCAGGGGAAGTTCACCCGCGAGGGGGATCCCCAGGAGGCGGGCGATCTCGTCCGCCTCCAAGCCGGAACCGAACGGGCCGCGCACGACGGCCCGCAGATCCCTCAGCAGCATGCCCAGTGTCGAGGCCACCCGGTGGGCGGCGGCGACGGCCCGCAGTTCGGCGGGGACCACCAACAATCCCAGGTCGAGCTGGTCGAGGGCTTCGACGGCGGGCTCGTCCAGCCTGCGCGGCAGATCCACGACCACGACGCCGCCGCGCCGCCGGGCGGCGGCGAGGACGGCGCGCATCGCCTCGGGCGGGACGGCTGTGCAGTCGCCCCGGTCCCAGCTCAGGACGCGCAGGGAGTGCAGTTCGGGCAGGGCTTCCTCCAGCGCCTGTCCGGCCACTCGTCCCCGTGAGTCGGCGAAGGCGGGCCAACGCAGCCCCTCGGCCCTCTCCCCGCCCAGCAGGACGTCGAGGCCGCCGCCCAGCGGATCGCCGTCGATGAGCATGGTGCGCCGCCCGGCGCGAGCCGCCCCCACGGCCAGGGCGCAGGCCAAGGTGCTGGCCCCCGCGCCGCCTCGACCGCCGACGACACCCACCGTCAGCGCCGGACGGCCCACTCCCTCGACGGCGTCGGCGATCCGGTCGACGAGCCAGCCCTCCCCTTCGGGCAGCAGGGCCACCTGGCGGGCGCCGATCGCGATGGCCCTGCGCCAGACACCGAGGTCGTCGGGATCCCGGCCGACGAGCACCACGCCCTCGCCGCGGGCGGCGGCGCCGAGTCCGGCGGCGCTGTCGTCGCCCACCAGGACCAGGGGCGCGGCGTCCCAGCCGGCTCCCCGGGCGGCCGGGCCGTGGACGACCTCGGGCACGGCGCCCGCCGCGGCGCACAGCCTCAGCAGATCGTCGAGCAGCGCCTCGTCCTCCGTGACGATCAGCGGGCGCCGCTGCTTGCCGTCCCCGGAAGCGGGCCGATCGGACGTGCTGGATCCGTTCACGGTCTCTCCCCTCTCACTCCACGCTCTCGTCTCCGCGAACATCGCGGAACTCGCGGGGAATCACCGTGCAGCGAACCGGGAAATCGTGTGGATCTTGGTCAAAAACTGTGGACAACTCAACGGTTGTGAATATCCCGCTCACCTATACCGGTGACTTCCGGAGAGCAGCATGGCGATTACGCTGCGTAACAGGTATGAAGGGGGGAGGTCACGCGCCCGACGGGGCGGGCGAGGAGGAGGGAGGCCCGATGGCGACGAGCGAAACGCATCCGGACATGCGACGACCCCCGCCGGGGGGGAGAGCGGGGGTCGTCCCCACGGCCGACTCGGGGGGGAGGAGTCGGGCCGGGTTAGACACGGTCGCGAACGATCCGTGACTTCCATGGTGTACCCGAGAGCCTTCTCAGGCAAACCCACACGCCTCAGCTTACGCCGAATGGAGGGCCCCTATGCTCGGCGGCGTGGAAAACCACTCCTTGCCTCGGACAGCCGCGTTCTTTGATCTGGACAAGACGGTCATTGCGAAGTCGAGCACGCTCACCTTCAGCAAGTCCTTCTACCAAGGCGGCTTGATCAACAGGCGCGCCGTGTTGCGTACCGCCTATGCGCAGTTCGTCTTCCTGGCCGGCGGAGCCGACCACGACCAGATGGAGCGGATGCGTCAGTATCTCTCCGCCCTCTGCAGGGGCTGGAATGTCCAGCAGGTCCGCGAGCTCGTGGCCGAGACCCTCCACGAGCTCATCGACCCGATCATTTACGACGAGGCCGCCTCGCTCATCGAGGAACACCACACCGCCGGACGGGATGTGGTGATCGTGAGCACCTCGGGCGCCGAGGTCGTCGAGCCGATCGGCGCGCTGCTGGGCGCGGACCGGGTCGTCGCCACCCGGATGGTCGTCGAGGACGGCGCCTTCACGGGGGAAATCGAGTACTACGCCTACGGCCCCACCAAAGCCGAGGCCGTGCGCGAGCTGGCCGCCTCGGAGGGATACGACCTCAGCCGCTGCTACGCATACAGCGATTCGATCACCGACATTCCGATGCTGGAGGCGGTCGGCCACCCTCATGCCGTCAATCCCGACCGGGCGTTGCGCCGCGAAGCGGTGTCCCGCGACTGGCCGATCCTCTCCTTCAACCGGCCCGTGCGCCTGAAGCAGCGCATTTCCGCACTGCCCATGCCCTCGCGTCCGGCGCTGTTCATGGCCGCCGCGATCGGCGCGGCGGCGGCCACGGCGGGGCTGATGTGGTTCGCCAATCGCCGCCGCGACCATGTCCGCCTTGCCCGCTTTTGAAGCTAAAAGCAAAAGAACAGTGGCTTGCGCTTCCGCTTCTGCGGCGACAGGAGTAGAAAGGACTTAACGGCCCGCGAGACCAGGGACATCCGGGAGGACGCCCCTCACGCACCAAGGCCCCACGGACCGAGCATGAAAGCCGGGCACCCACGCGACGCCGACCCGTCGATTACGGGCCAGCCGCACCAGGTAGCGGGCGAAGTCCCCGGCCTGATGGGCAAATTTCGTGCACGCATGGTAACCCGGCGGACGTGCCAGCGGCGGTACCGGAGCAGTACAGGTACCGCCGCAACCCATGTTCGCCACAAGGGTGATGGGGCGAACCGGAGGGCGGCCGCGGCCAGCCCGGAGGCCGCCGGTCAGGCGGCGCCGCGCTGAAGCGCCTCGCACACCGCCGTGCTCTCCCGCACTCCCAGCTCGACGGCACGGCCGCAGTGCGCGATCCAGGCCGCCAGACCCTCCGGGGTCCCCGAGACATAGCCCTCGAGCGCGGCCGCATAGGCCTCCCGGCCCTGCTCGGCGTGGCCCACCTCGGCCGGGCAGATCGCCTTGGGGTCCAGTCCGCTGCCCACCAGCACGATGCGCTCGGCCGCCCGCGCGACCAGGCCGTTGTGCGAGCCGAACGGCCGCAGGGCGAGCAGTTCACCATGGACCACGGCCGCCGTCACCAGCGCCGGGGCCGCGCTGCCCGCGATCAGCAGGCCCGCCAGCCCCTCCAGCCGCCCCGCGACCTCGTCCGCGCCCGGCAGCGGCAGCTCGACCAGCGGCTCCACCACCGGCTCACCGGCCAGCCGGGGCCGTCCGACCGAGGCGTCGGGCCGGTCGCCGCCGGCGGCCACCAGGTGGAGCCGGGCCAGGACCCGCAGCGGGGACTGGCGCCAGACGCTCAGCAGTTGACCCGCCTCGGCGGTCAGCCGCAGCGCCGCGCCCACCGTGCGCGGCTCCCCCTCACCGCCGAAGTCGGACCGGCGGCGCACCTCTTCGAGGGCCCAGTCCGCGCCGGACAGCGCGGCCGAGCCCCGCGCGGCGCGCAGCGCCGCCTCGGCGGTGATCTCAGTGCTCCGGCGGCGCATCACCCGGTGCCCGTACACCCGGTCCACCGCCTTGCGTACAGAGTCCACGGAGTCGGCAACGCCCGGGAGCGAGCCCAGGGCGGCAAGCGGATCGGCTGTCGTACTCATGGGTAAGACACTACGCACTTCGGGTCTACACCCCCCGAAAGAGTGGTCCTCTTCACTCACGGTTCTCACTTAGCGCACCCTTGCACCTACTCTTGGTGAACATGAAGATCGCTTTCGTGGGGAAGGGCGGCAGCGGCAAGACCACGCTCTCCTCCCTGTTCATCCGCCACCTCGCCGCCGACCGCGCCCCCCTCATCGCCGTGGACGCGGACATCAACCAGCACCTGGGCGCGGCGCTCGGGCTCGACGAGGTGGATACCGCCACGCTGCCCGCGATGGGGGCACGACTTCCCTTGATCAAGGACTATCTGCGCGGCGACAACCCGCGCATCGCCTCGGCGGAGACCATGATCAAGACGACCCCGCCGGGCAACGGCTCGCGGCTGCTGCGCGTCACCGAGGACAATCCGGTCTACGAGGCGTGCGCCCGTAGGGTGACGCTGGACGACGACGCGTCCGTCCGGCTGATGGTCACCGGCCCCTTCACCGATTCCGACCTGGGCGTCGCCTGCTACCACTCGAAGGTCGGCGCGGTGGAGCTGTGCCTGAACCACCTCGTGGACGGGCCGGGCGAGTACGTGGTCGTCGACATGACGGCGGGCAGCGACTCCTTCGCCTCCGGGATGTTCACCCGTTTCGACATGACCTTCCTCGTCGCCGAGCCCACCCGCAAGGGCGTGTCCGTCTACCGCCAGTACAAGGAGTACGCGCGGGACTTCGGCGTCGCGCTGAAGGTCGTGGGCAACAAGGTGCAGGGGCAGGACGACCTCGACTTCCTGCGTGCCGAGGTGGGTGAGGACCTGCTCACGACGGTCGGTCACTCCGACTGGGTGCGGGCCATGGAGAAGGGCCGACCGCCCCGCTTCGAGCTGCTGGAAGAGGTCAACCGGCAGGCTCTGCGCGTCCTGCGCGAGACCGCGGACGCCTCCTACGAGCGGCGCGACTGGCGGCGCTACACCCGCCAGATGGTCCACTTCCACCTCAAGAACGCGGAGAGCTGGGGCAACGCCAAGACGGGCGCCGATCTCGCCGCGCAGGTCGATCCCGCGTTCGTGCTGGACGAGGCGCTGCTGGCTACCGCGCAGCCCGTCTGACGGCGGCGCCGGGGAACCGCGCCCAGCCGTTCTTCGGCGCCTCGCCGATCTCCAGCTCGCGCAGGTCCGCGAGCAGCCGGGGGTCCTGGGCGTCCAGCCAGTCCGCCAGCTGTTTGAAGGAGACACAGCGCACGCCCTCCTTCGGGCAGACCTTTTTGATGACGCTCTCGACGGCGCGCATGTACGTGCCGCCGTTCCAGGACTCGAAGTGGTCGCCGACGAACAACGGGGCACGGTTGCCCCGGTACGCCCGCCGGAAGCCGGCCATCAGGCCGTCGCGCATCTGCCTGCCCCACACCTCCCGCCGGTCGGGGTCGCCCGCGGTCGTACCTGACTGGTTGGCGAGGAAGTTGTAGTCCATCGACAGCGTCTCGAAGTCGCGACCCGGAACGGGGATGTCCTGCAGGGGGAAGTCCCAGATGCCGCGGATCTTCCGGGGCCAGACCTGCCGTCCGCCGATGGAGCTCGCGTCGTAGCGGAAGCCCATGGCCTTGGCCGCCGGGATGAGGTTGCGCTGACCCTCCAGGCAGGGCGCCCGCCCGCCGACCAACTCCTTGCCGTAGTCGAACGGAAGGGGTGGCTCCGACCTGAGCCCGGCGTTGGTCCGCCAGTGCCCGACGAACGACTCCGCCTGCCGGATCTCGCTCATCCACTCCTTGCTGCTCCAGGTGCCGACGCCATCGTGGGCGCCGCAGAAGTGGCCGTTGAAGTGGGTGCCGATCTCGTTGCCTTCAAGCCAGGCGGCGCGCATCTGCGCCACGGTGTGCCGCACGCCTTCGACGTCGTTGAAACCGATGTCGGAGGCGCCGGCGGGGTGCCGGGGCGGATCGTAGAGCTTCCTCTTGGTGGTGGGGAGCATGTAGACGCCGCTGAGGAAGTAGGTCATGGTCGCGTGGTACTTCCTGCCGACGGCACGGAAGTGGGAGAACAGCTTCTGCTCGTCCTCGCCCGCGCCGTCCCACGAGAAGACGACGAACTGCGGCGGTCGTTCACCGGGGTGGAGGCGGCGCGGGACGGGCTGGGCGGGCTGAGGGCCGGTCTCGGCGGTGGAGCCGTCGCCGATCAGCCGGACCGGCCGACCGGCCGGGTGCGGGCGGGCCGGCGCCCGCCGCCCGCCGGCGGGGGCGTCGGGTGTCGCGGCCCCCGAGGCCAGCGCCAGGGCCGTCAGGCCGCCGAGCGCGATTCTCCATGCAGCAGCCATGAGCCACCTCGCCGTTCGATTCGCCTGTCCGGCGGGGCGGGCAGGCGTTCAAGCGACGCCACCATCGCATGGGGTCAAAACTGAACAAAGGAGGCAGGCATTTAAAAATACTTATTCGCTCATTCAGGGGAAGGGTCCGGGCATTCCCTCGCCAGCCCTTTACTCTGCATTACGATCCGTTTACCGAGAGTTGATGGACGCCTGTTCGTCGCAGCCGCTCCCGCCGCTGCCCGCCGTGACCACGGCCGCGCATCCAGCGCGACCGCGCCGCCCCGACGATGAAGACGGGACCGACGATGCCCCCTCAGCAGATCCAGCAGACCCCACCCTCCCCGGCGCTCCACCAGGACGGTCCCCGCGAGCCCAGCGGGCGGAGCCGGTCCGCCTGGTCCCGGGATCTCCCCGCCTCCGCCGCCGTCACCCTGGCCGCCGTTCCCCTCTCCCTGGGGATCGCCCTGGCGGCGAGCGTCCCCCTCCATGCCTGCCTGATCGCGGCGGCCGTCGCCGGAATCGCCGGAGCGGTGTTCGGCGCCGCCCCGGCCCGGGCCGGGGGCACGGCCGCCTGTCTGGTGCTGGTGAGCGCGGAGCTGGTCCAGCGCCAGGGCTGGCAGGTCACCTGCGGGGTCATCGCGCTCGCCGGGCTGGCGCAACTCGCCCTCGGCGCCCCACGGGTAGCCCGTATGGCGTCGGCGTTCAGCCCAGCGGTCGCGCGCGGGATGCTCGCCGGCGTGGGAGCGACGATCGTCCTCGGCCAGGCGCCCGTCGTACTGGGCGCCGACCCTCAGTCCTCCGCCCTGGCCGGGCTCCGGGCCCTCGTCGCGGAGTTGACGCGCCCGCGGCCCGCCGCGCTCTGGGCCGCTGCCGTCACAGCGGTGGTGCTGGCGGCCTGGCCCCGGCTGCCCGGCGGGGCGGGGCGGCTGCTGCGGCTCGTCCCCGCTCCGTTCGCCGCGCTCGCCCTGGCCATGGGCGCGAGCCTCTCCCTGAACACCCCCCGGATCTCCTTCGCTCCCTGGGAGTCACGAGTGCTGCCCGGCCTGCCGGACGGCCCGGTGCTCGGCGTCTTCGCGGCCGTCCTGACGCTCACGCTCGCCGCGAGCGCGCAGTCGCTGCGATCCCTGCTGCCGGTGCCCGTCCAGGAGTGGCTGCGCCCTCGGGACGCGGAGCCCTCCGGCTCCGCATGGCTCGGCTCCCACGCGGGAGCGGCGGTGTGCGCCGTCTGTGTGCTGCTGTGCGCGGGGCTGCCGGCGGCGGTGCCGGAGCTGGTCCCGCTGTCCGCCGTGGCCACCCTCGCCATCGCAGCCGGGCTGAGGGCGGCGGATCTCGCCCAGGTCAAGCAGTTGTCGCGACACAGGGAGTTCCCCATGTACGTGGCCACGCTCGGGTCGGTGCTGCTGCTGGGAGTGCTTCAGGGCGCCCTGGTGGGCATGGTGATCGCCGCGCTGCTCTCCCTGCCCCGGGTCGTACGCACCCTCCGGGGCGGCGGCAGGCCCGTCACGGACCCCACCGGTTCCACCGCCCACCGCCCCTGGACCCCCTGGCGTCATCACGACCCCGAAGCCTGCGCCGATGAGGAGGCCGAGCCCTGCGAGACCGGGCGACTCCTCGGCGGGGTGAGCACCTTCCAGCGCGACACCGCCCCGCTGGTCCGCGACGAGCTGGCCAGGCTCGCCCGTGAAGGACAGCGCCCCAGCCAGCTGTTCCTCACCTGCGCCGACTCCCGGCTGGTGACCAGCATGATCACCTCAAGCGGCCCAGGCGATCTGTTCACCGTGCGCAATGTCGGCAATCTGCTGCCCCCGCCCGGCGACGACGGAAGCTGCGACTCGGTCGGTGCCGCCGTGGAGTACGCCGTGGAGGTGCTCAAGGTCGGCAGCATCACCGTCTGCGGGCACTCGGGATGCGGTGCGATGCAGGCCCTGCTGGATCTGTCCGCCTCCCCAGCCGGCCTCGGCCTCGTCTCCGGCCAGACGCCGCTCACCCGCTGGCTGCGGCACGGCCGGCCCAGCCTCGCCCGTATGCAGCGGATCGGCCGGCTGGGGCGCGGGGAGGTGGCGCTGGCCGACCGGCCCGTCACGGATGACGTCGAGCGGCTGGCGCTCGTCAACATCCTGCAGCAGCTCGACCATCTGATGGCTCACGCCTGTGTCGCCCGCCGGGTGGCCGAAGGATCGCTGCAACTCCAGGGGATGTACTTCCATGTGGGCGAGGCCCAGGCCTATGTCCTGGACCGGCGTTCGCGCACCTTCTCCGCCGTACGGCCCGCCGTCCTGGACGCCGTATGAACGAGCCCGCCCCGGCGTCCGTCCCGCCCGGCTCAAAGCCTCCGCCCAAAGCCTCGCCCGACGCCGCCTCCCGGCACTCCGGTCCACCGCCCCCGGCGCGCCCCGGAGGCCGCACCACCCCCTCTGACCTCGGCACATCAACTTTCCATAAGGTCTAAACCACTTTTTGTCCACACCCCTTGTCAGGGTGCGTCCCGGCCTGATGAGCTATGGCCGGGACGTAACGAGCCCCCTGGGAAAGGGAGATGTCGTGAGCAACGAAAGCCTGGCCAACCTTCTGAAGGAGGAGCGCCGCTTCGCACCGCCCGCCGGTCTGGCCGCCGAGGCCAATGTGACCGCCGAGGCGTACGAGCGGGCGAAGGCTGACCGGCTGGGCTTCTGGGCCGAGCAGGCCCGCCGCCTGAGCTGGGCGACCGAGCCGACCGAGACCCTCGACTGGTCGAATCCGCCCTTCGCCAAGTGGTTCGCCGACGGCAAGCTCAACGTGGCGTACAACTGCGTCGACCGCCATGTGGAGAACGGCCTGGGCGACCGTGTCGCGCTGCACTTCGAGGGAGAGCCCGGCGACAGCCGCTCGATCACCTACGCCGAGCTGCAGCGCGAGGTCTCCCGCGCCGCCAACGCCCTGCTGGAGCTGGGCGTCCAGGCGGGTGACCGCGTCGCCATCTACCTGCCGATGATCCCCGAAGCGGTCGTCTCGATGCTGGCCTGCGCCCGCATCGGCGCCCCGCACTCGCTGGTGTTCGGCGGCTTCTCCGCCGACGCCCTCGCCACCCGGATCAACGACGCCGACGCCCGCGTCGTCATCACCGCCGACGGCGGCTACCGGCGCGGCAAGCCCTCCGCGCTCAAGCCCGCGGTGGACGAGGCCCTCACCCGCCCCGGCACCGAGAACGTCCGCAGCGTCCTCGTCGTCCGCCGCACCGGCCAGGAGGGCATCGACTGGACCGAGGGCCGCGACGTGTGGTGGCACGAGCTGGTCGAGCGCCAGTCCGACCAGCACACCCCCGAGGCGTTCGACGCGGAGCACCCGCTCTTCATCCTCTACACCTCCGGCACCACGGGTAAGCCCAAGGGCATCCTCCACACCACCGGTGGCTACCTCACCCAGGCGTCCTACACCCACCACGCCGTCTTCGACCTCAAGCCCGAGACCGATGTCTTCTGGTGCACCGCCGACGTCGGCTGGGTCACCGGCCACTCGTACATCGTCTACGGCCCGCTGAGCAACGGCGCCACCGAGGTGCTCTACGAGGGCACCCCCGACAGCCCGCACCAGGGCCGCTGGTGGGAGATCGTCCAGAAGTACGGCGTCACGATCCTCTACACCGCCCCCACCGCCATTCGCGCCGCCATGAAGTGGGGCGACGACATCCCCGCCAAGTTCGACCTCTCCAGCCTGCGGATCCTGGGCTCGGTCGGCGAGCCCATCAACCCCGAGGCGTGGGTCTGGTACCGCAAGCACATCGGCGCCGACACCACCCCCGTCGTCGACACCTGGTGGCAGACCGAGACCGGCACCATGATGATCAGCCCGCTGCCCGGCGTGACCGAGACCAAGCCGGGCTCGGCCCAGGTCCCGCTCCCCGGCATCTCCGCCACCGTCGTCGACGACGACGGCAACGAGGTGCCCAACGGCCACGGCGGCTACCTCATCCTCACCGAGCCCTGGCCGTCCATGCTCCGCACCATCTGGGGCGACGACCAGCGCTACCTCGACACCTACTGGTCCCGCTTCGAGGGCCGCTACTTCGCGGGCGACGGCGCCAAGAAGGACGAGGACGGCGACATCTGGCTCCTCGGCCGCGTCGACGACGTCATGCTCGTCTCCGGCCACAACATCTCCACCACCGAGGTGGAATCCGCCCTCGTCTCCCACCCCAAGGTCGCCGAGGCCGCCGTCGTCGGCGCCACCGACCCGCAGACCACCCAGGCCATCTGCGCCTTCGTCATCCTGCGCAGCGGCGTGGACGCCGAGGCCGAGGGCCTCACCGAGGAACTGCGCGCCCACGTGGCCAAGCAGCTCGGCCCGATCGCCAAGCCCAAGCGGATCCTGCCCGTGGCCGAACTGCCCAAGACCCGCTCGGGCAAGATCATGCGCCGCCTGCTCCGCGACGTGGCCGAGAACCGCACTCTCGGTGATGTGACCACCCTGACCGACTCCTCGGTCATGGACCTCATCCAGGCCAAGCTCCCCGCCACCCCCAGCGAGGACTGAGCGCGAAAAAACTCCGCGTAACCGCAGGTCAAAGCCCTGCGGGGGAAGGGCGCCCGACAGCACATCGGGTGCCCTTCACTCTTTCCGGCTAAGGTAAGTACTTGTCGCATCAATATTGCGACAAGAATCTAGGGCGCGCCGGGAAGTCTGGTCGGCAACACAGCACACGTGTATGCGGGTGTTTTCAGACCGTCAGACCGACCCCAGGAGGTCCACCACCGTGGCCGCGTCCAAGAACCAGCGTTCCGTCTTCCTCGGCAGGCTCTCCCTGCCCGAACGGAACTATCTCGCGGACGCGCTGCGCACCGAGACCGTGGGCGGCGTCCTGCTGCTCGTCGCCGCCGTCGCCGCGCTGATCTGGGCGAACACCCCGGTGCGGGAGAGCTATGAGACCGTCCGCTCCTTCCACCTCGGCCCCGGCAGCCTCGGGCTGAACCTGTCCGTCCAGCACTGGGCTGCCGACGGACTGCTCGCGGTCTTCTTCTTCGTCGCCGGCATCGAGCTCAAGCGCGAGCTCGTCGCGGGCGAACTGCGCGACCCCAAAGCGGCGATCCTGCCCGTCGTCGCGGCGCTGTGCGGCATGGCCATGCCCGCGATCGTCTACGCCCTGACCGCCTCGGCCGGCGGTGGCTCCCTGGGCGGCTGGGCCGTGCCCACCGCCACCGACATCGCCTTCGCCCTGGCCGTGCTCGCGGTCATCGGCACCGCGCTGCCGTCCGCCCTGCGCGCCTTCCTGCTCACCCTCGCCGTCGTCGACGACCTCTTCGCGATCCTCATCATCGCGGTCTTCTTCACGTCGAAGCTGAACTTCGCCGCCCTCGGCTTCGCCGTCGTGGGCCTGGCCGTCTTCTGGGTGCTGCTGCGCAAGGGCGTACGCGGCTGGTACATCTACGTCCCGCTCGCGGTCGTCAACTGGGCGCTGATGTACAACAGCGGCGTCCACGCGACCATCGCCGGCGTCGCCATGGGCCTGATGCTGCGCTGCACCCGCCGCGACGGCGAGGAGCACTCCCCCGGCGAGCACATCGAGCACCTGGTGCGCCCGCTGTCGGCGGGGCTGGCCGTGCCGCTGTTCGCGCTGTTCTCGGCGGGCGTCGCGGTCTCCGGCGGGGCGCTGTCCGACGTCTTCTCCCGGCCCGAGACGCTGGGCGTGGTCCTCGGCCTGGTCGTCGGCAAGGCCGTCGGCGTCTTCGGCGGCACCTGGGCGGCGGCGCGTTTCACCAGGGCCGAGCTCAATCCGGACCTCAAGTGGCCCGACGTGCTGGCCGTGGCCTCCCTGGCCGGGATCGGCTTCACGGTGTCCCTGCTGATCGGCGAGCTCGCCTTCAGCGGCGACGCGGTCCTCACCAGCGAGGTCAAGGCGGCCGTGCTCGTCGGTTCGCTGATAGCCGCCGTCCTCTCCGGCACTCTCCTCAAACTGCGCGACAACAAGTACAAGAGGCTCTGCGAGGAAGAGGACCGCGACGAGGACGAGGACGGCGTCCCGGACATCTACGAGCAGGACAATCCCGACTACCACCTGCGCATGGCCGCGAAGTACGAGGCCAAGGCGGCCGCGCACCGCAAGCTGGCGGAAGTCGCGGCAGGGCGCACCACCAGCGACGACGGTCCGGCATGATCTGAGAGTCTTTACATCCGCGGTGCGCTCCTTGTATGGCCCGGACCAGCCGGACCGGAGCCCCGCGGAGGACGAAGCCGATGACGATGAGGGAGCAGGCGATGAGCGCAGCCGACGACGGCGCGAACCGCAGCCTCGGACAGCTGGTGGCACAGGCCACCACCGAGCTGTCCGCGCTGGTGCACGACGAGATCGCACTGGCCAAGGCCGAACTGCGGCAGGACGCCCGGCGGCTCGGTATCGGCGGCGGCGCCATCGCCGCTGCCGGTGTCCTGGCGCTCTTCTCGCTGCCGGTCCTCAGCTTCGCGGCGGCCTACGGCATCCACAACCTCGGGCTCGGGCTCGCCTGGTCGTTCCTGATCACCGGTGGCGCGTACCTGGTCATCGCGGCGGTGCTCGGGCTGCTGGCCGTGGCCAAGTTCAAGAAGATCAAGAAGCCGGAGAAGACCATCGCCTCGGCGAAGGAGACCGCGGCCGTGCTGGGCACTGTCAAGCCGCACCCGCGTCCTCTGGCCGACACGAGCCAGACGGACGCATCTGTGACACGCTCGACCGTATGACGGTGCCCGATACCTCCGCAGCGCCCGCGTCCCCCGAACCCGGCCGGCCCGCGACGCCCGCGGCCCCGGCAACGGCGGCCTCGCCCGCCGCGGTCGTCCGGGCGGAGGGTCCGTGGACCCACCGGGACGTCGCGGCGAACGGGGCCCGGTTCCATATCGCCGAGATGGGCGAGGGGCCGCTGGTGCTGCTGTTGCACGGCTTTCCGCAGTTCTGGTGGACGTGGCGGCATCAGCTGCCGGCCCTCGCGGAGGCCGGGTTCCGTGCGGTGGCGATGGACCTGCGCGGTGTCGGCGGCAGCGACCGCACGCCCCGGGGCTACGACCCCGCGAACCTCGCCCTCGACATCACGGGGGTGGTCCGCTCCCTCGGCGAGCCGGACGCCGCCCTCGTCGGCCACGACCTGGGCGGGTATCTGGCCTGGACCGCGGCCGTGATGCGGCCCAAGCTGGTGCGCCGGCTCGCGGTCTCCTCGATGCCGCACCCGCGCCGCTGGCGGTCGGCGATGCTCGCCGATCCCCGGCAGACCGCGGCGAGCTCCCACATCTGGGGCTTCCAGCGGCCCTGGCTGCCCGAGCGGAGGCTGCTCGCGGACGACGCGGCGCTGGTGGGGCGGCTGATCCGGGAGTGGTCGGGGCCCCGGCTGCCGGACGACGAGACCGTCGAGACCTACCGCCGGGCGATGTCGATCCCCTCCACGGCGCACTGCTCGATCGAGCCGTACCGGTGGATGGTGCGGTCCATGGCCCGCCCCGACGGCCTGCAGTTCAACCGCCGGATGAAGCGGCCCGTCCGGGTGCCGACGCTGCATCTGCACGGGTCCCTCGATCCGGTGATGCGGACGCGCAGCGCGGCGGGCTCCGGCGAGTATGTGGAGGCCCCCTACCGCTGGCGGCTCTTCGACGGGCTGGGCCACTTCCCGCACGAGGAGGATCCGGCGGCGTTCTCGGCCGAGCTCATCGGCTGGCTGAAGGACTCCGAACCGGATCGCTAAAACATCCGTCCACCGAACGGCCACTTGCCTCGCGCATAGGCCAATTGCCGGACCCAAGGGCGATTACCGACCTTTGGGCCCGGGCAGAGCTTCCGGTATGGGCTGGACGCACGACTACCGTGACGTGACGGACGTGACCGATGTGACGCAGGAGCGCGGCGCCGACGGCGATGCCGCGCTCGTGGTCACGGAGGCACTCGAGCCGGGCAGGCACGGGCCACAGGCCGGGCCCGACCCCAGGATGGGCATTCCACGCATCATCCGCCGGCGTGCGCGCTGGATGTCGGCGAGGCTGCGGCACCCCCGCAGCCGCTAGCGGCCCCGTCACCCGAGCACCCGCACGTACGCAGAGAACCACCCCAGGGACCACCCGAAGCGCTGCCGGAGCGCCTCCGCGCGCCACCGACACCGCGCCCGACGCGCCCTCGCACGCCCCAGCGCGCCCTTGCGCGCCCGCGTACCGCGCTGTGACGGCCCGGGTGGGTCAGAGGGCGCAGGACTGGGTGTTGACCCTGCCTGCCGCCGTACGGCCGTCCACGACGTCCTGGTGGACCTCGTCCGCGGTCAGCGCGTAGCCGGTGTCGGCGTCGTCGAGGGACTTGGCGAAGACCACTCCGTAGACCTCGCCGTCCGGCGTGAGCAGCGGGCCGCCGGAGTTGCCCTGCCGGACGGTGGCGTAGAGGGAGTAGACGTCGCGGCGGACGCTGCCGCGATGGTAGATGTCGGGCCCGTTGGCCTGAACCCGGCTGCGGACGCGGGCGGCGCGCACGTCGTACGAACCGTTCTCCGGGAAGCCCGCGACGATGGCGCTCTTGCCCGTCTCCGCGTCGCCCTGGGCGAAGGACAGCTCGGGGGCCTCCAGCGAGGGCACGTCGAGGACGGCGATGTCGCGCTTCCAGTCGTAGAGGACCACGCGCGCGTCGTGGAGGCGGCCCTTGCCGCCGACCTGCACGGTGGGCTCGTCGACCCCGCCCACCACATGGGCGTTGGTCATGACCCGGTGCGGCGCGAAGACGAAGCCGGTGCCCTCCAGGACCTTGCCGCAGCTGGGCGCGTTGCCCACGACCTTGACGATGCTGCGCTGGGCCTCGGTGGCGACGGGGCCGCCCGCGAGCCCGGGGTCGGGCGCGGGCACGGAGGTGATGGGCTCGGCGGAGAACGGCGCGAAGACCTGCGGGAAGCCGTTCTGCGCGAGGACCGTGCTGAAGTCCGCGAACCAGGTGTTGGTCTGCGGGGGCACCACCCGGGCGACGCCCAGCAGCACCTTGGAGCCGCGGACCTCCCGGCCCAGCGTGGGCAGCGTCGTACCGGCGAGGGCGGAGCCGATCAGCCAGGCGACCAGCAGCATGGCGGCGACGTTGACGACGGCGCCGCCGGTGGCATCCAGCGCGCGGGCCGGGGACCAGGTGATGTGGCGGCGCAGCTTGTTGCCGAGGTGGGTGGTGGCGGCCTGGCCCACGGAGGCGCAGAGGATGACGATGGCGACGGCCGCGACGGCCGCGATCGTGCCCGGCTCGGCGTCGTCGGTGGCGCTGTCCCAGATCACGGGCAGCGCGTAGACGGCGGCCAGACCGCCGCCGAGGAAGCCGATCACCGAGAGCACGCCGACGACGAACCCCTGGCGGTAGCCGATGACCGCGAACCACACGGCGGCCACCAGCAGCACGATGTCCAGCACGTTCACCGAAGGATGCCTCGCATTGATGCCTCGTATGGATGTCGTCGTGGCCGGCGGAGGGGCCACCGTCTCATGCCCGTCAGGAGTGGCGGTCCAGCGGGACCTCCCGATCGCGGTCCCAGGGCCGCTCCCAGCCCGCGTAGTGGAGGATCCGGTCGATCACTCCGGCCGTGAAGCCCCACACCAGGGCGGTGCCCACCTGGAAGGCGGGGCCGCGGTGGCCGCTGGGGTGGACGGCCATGGCGCGGTGCTCGGGGTCGGTGAGGTGGGAGACGGGGACGGTGAAGACGTGAGCGGTCTCCAGCGGGGAGACCGGCGCGACGGGGCTGGGCTCGCGCCACCAGCCCAGGACGGGCGTGACGACGAAGCCGCTCACCGGGATGTAGAGCCGGGGCAGCACGCCGAAGACCTGCACCCCGGACGGGTCGAGCCCGGTCTCCTCCTCGGCCTCACGCAGCGCGGCCCGCACCGGACCGTCACCGTCCGGATCGCCGTCCTCGGGGTCGAGGGCGCCGCCGGGGAACGACAGCTGCCCGGCGTGCGAGCGCAAGCCGCCGGCCCGCTCCAGGAGCAGCAGCTCGGGGCCCCGCGCGCCCTCGCCGAAGAGGATGAGCACGGCGGACTGCCGCCCGCCCGTCTCCGGCGGGAGGAACCGGCTGAGCTGCCGCGGCTCCACGGTGCGCGCGGCGCGCTCCACCGGCTCCAGCCACTCGGGCAGCCCCCGCGCGGTGACGGTGACCGCCGAGGCCCCCGCGATCCCGGTCTCCCCCGTGCCCGCGCCGTACGTGCTCGCCATCCGTCTCCCCCGGTGTTCGTCTGCCGCGCCCCGGTCCTGCGGGGCGCGGTCCCGTGCCATGCGGTTGTGCGGCGTGCGCTCGGTCACTCGGCTCCCAGGGGGCTCGCGGGCAGGCCCGGATAGTCCGCCGGGGGCTTGAGGCGCTGGCCCGGCCGCCCGCCCATCTCGTACTTGAGCAGCTTCTTCGCCTTCTCCGGGTCCGTCTCGCCCTCTCCGTACGACGGGCAGAGCGGGGCGATCGGGCAGGCGCCGCAGGCGGGCTTGCGGGAGTGGCAGACGCGGCGGCCGTGGAAGATCACGCGATGCGACAGCATCGTCCACTCGCTCTTCGGGAAGAGCGCGCAGACATCCGCCTCGACCTTCTCCGGATCCTCCGCGTCCGTCCACTTCCAGCGGCGGACGAGGCGGCCGAAGTGGGTGTCGACGGTGACGCCGGGCACTCCGAAGGCGTTGCCCAGGACGACGTTGGCGGTCTTGCGGCCGACGCCGGGCAGCGTGACCAGATCCTCCAGCCGGCCGGGCACCTCGCCGCCGAAGCGGTCGCGAAGGGCGGTGGAGAGGCCTATCAGGGACTTGGCCTTGGCCCGGAAGAAGCCGGTCGGCCGGATCAGCTGCTCCAGCGTCTCGGGGTCGGCGGCCGCCATGTCCTCCGGTGTGGGGTAGGCGGCGAAGAGCGCGGGCGTGGTCTGGTTGACCCTCAGGTCGGTGGTCTGGGCGGAGAGGACCGTGGCGACCAGGAGCTGGAACGGATTCTCGAAGTCCAGCTCGGGATGGGCGTACGAATAGACCTCGGCGAGCTCACGGTTGATCCGGCGGGCGCGGCGCACCAGCGCGGTCCGCGACTCGGCCTTCGCGGCCGCCGGTTTCTCCACCGGCTTCCCCACCGACTTCTCCACCGGAGATTTGTTCGTTTTTGCGGATTTCGCCTTCTTCGCGGCGGGGCGTTCGCCCACAGCGGAATCACGGGCCGCGCTCACCCTTCCGGCCCCCCTGCCCTGTGCTCTCACCGGCGTATTGGACACCCGGCCAGACTAAAGCCCAGCACTGACATCCGCCCCGACCGCAGGAAAACCACAGCCCAATCGGACCCCTGCCGTAGGGCTCCGGGCGACGATGCGCCACACTTGTGTTTGATCACACAGTTTTACCGACGGGCATCATGGGGACCACGGTCCTCTGTGCATGTCGACAAGGAGAGAACTCGTGGACGACGTTCTGCGGCGCGCCCCGCTCTTCGCGGCGCTCGATGACGAGCAGGCCGCTGAGCTGCGCGCCTCCATGGGCGAGGTCACCCTCGCGAGGGGCGACGCCCTGTTCCACGAAGGGGACCCCGGCGACCGCCTCTACGTGGTGACCGAGGGCAAGGTGAAGCTCCACCGCACCTCGCCCGACGGCCGCGAGAACATGCTGGCGGTCCTCGGCCCCGGCGAGCTGATCGGCGAACTGTCCCTCTTCGACCCGGGCCCGCGCACCGCCACCGCGACCGCGCTCACCGAGGTCAAGCTGCTCGGTCTCGGCCACGGCGACCTCCAGCCCTGGCTCAACGCCCGGCCCGAGGTCGCCACCGCCCTGCTGCGCGCCGTCGCCCGCCGACTGCGCCGCACCAACGACTCGATGTCGGACCTCGTCTTCTCCGACGTCCCCGGCCGCGTCGCCAAGGCCCTGCTCGACCTGTCGCGCCGCTTCGGCGTCCAGTCCGAAGAGGGCATCCACGTCGTGCACGACCTCACCCAGGAGGAGCTCGCCCAGCTGGTCGGCGCCTCCCGTGAGACCGTCAACAAGGCCCTCGCGGACTTCGCGGGCCGCGGCTGGCTCCGCCTGGAGGCCCGCGCCGTGATCCTGCTGGACGTGGAGCGCCTCGCCAAGCGCTCCCGCTGACGCGGAGCCCACGACAGACGGGCCGGGCCGTGTGGGGTGCGATGCGCACCCCACACGGCCCGGCCCAGTCGTTTCCAGGCGCCTACGGGCGGGCCCGTCAGATCAGCCCGTGCTCGTCCAGGTAGTCCAGCTGCGCCCGCACCGAGAGCTCGGCCGCCGGCCACAGCGCGCGGTCGACGTCCGCGTAGACCGCCGCGACGACCTCCTCCGCCGTGCGGTGGCCGTTCTCGACGGCCGTCTCCACCTGGGCCAGCCGCTTGGCCCGGTGCGCGAGGTAGTACTCGACCACGCCCTGGGCGTCGTCCAGGACAGGGCCGTGCCCCGGCAGCACCGTCCGCACGCCCTCGTCCACGGCGAGCGCGCGCAGCCGCCGCAGCGAGTCGAGGTAGTCGCCGAGACGGCCGTCCGGATGCGCGACGATCGTCGTGCCCCGGCCCAGCACCGTGTCGCCCGTGAGGACCGCGTCGTCCGCCGGCAGGTGGAAGCAGAGGGAGTCGGCCGTGTGGCCGGGTGCGGAGATCACGTGCAGCTCCAGCCCGCCCGTCGTGACGACGTCGCCCACACCGAGCCCCTCGCCGCCCAGCCGCAGCGCCGGGTCCAGGGCCCGCACCTTGGTGCCCGTCAGCTCCGCGAACCGGGCCGCGCCGCCGGAGTGGTCGGCGTGGCCGTGCGTCAGCAGCGTCAGCGCGACGCGCAGCCCCGCGGCCTCGGCGGTGTCGACGACCCTCCGCAGATGGGCCTCGTCCGCCGGCCCCGGGTCGACCACGACGGCCAGCTCCGAACCGGGCTCCGCGAGGATCCAGGTGTTGGTGCCGTCCAGCGTCATCGCGGACGGGTTGGGCGCGAGCACACAGGTCGCCCGGGCGGTCGCGGGGCCGCCGATGGCGCCGGGGCGCGGGTGTCCGGGCAGATCGGTCGTGTGCGTCATGCGTCGGCTCCCGAAGGTCCAGGGGCGATGTGCTCGGTGTCATGTTTGGCGGCGACGTGTTTGGTGAACTCGTCGTGGCCGGGCCAGCTCAGCACGATCTCTTCCCCGACGAGCCGCGCCCGCGCCAGTACGGGCGTGAGATCCCGGTCACCCGAGGCGGCCAGCACCTCGTCGACGGTGCCATAGGGGCTCAGCGAACGCAGCGTGGAGATGGTCGGCGGCATCATCATCAGCTCGCCCCTGTCGTAGCCGGCCGCAGCCTCGGCGGGTGCCGTCCAGACGGTGCGGTCGGCCTCCGTGGAGGCGTTGCGGGTGCGCTGCCCCTCGGGCAGCGCGGCGACGAAGAACCACGTGTCGTAGCGACGCGGTTCGAACTCCGGGGTGATCCAGTGCGCCCACGCCCCCAGCAGATCGCTGCGCAGGACCAGGCCGCGCCGTTCCAGGAGCGCGGCGAACGACAGCTCACGGGTGACCAGCGCCGCCCGGTCGGCCTCCCAGTCGTCCCCCGTGGTGTCCGCGACGACCGTGTCCGGGGTGGGGCCCGCCAGCAGCACGCCCGCTTCCTCGAAGGTCTCGCGGACGGCGGCGCAGACGATGGCCTGCGCCCCGGCGGCGTCAGTCCCCAGTCGCCGGGCCCACTCCTCGCGGGCCGGACCGGCCCACGGCACGTCGCGCTCGTCGCGCGGGTCGACGGAGCCCCCCGGATACGCGTACGCGCCTCCGGCGAATGCCATGGAGGCGCGTCGGCGCAGCATGTGAACGGCGAGGCCGCCCTCCCCGGCACGCAGCAACAGGACGGTGGCGGCACGGCGCGGCGCCACGGGCCGGAGCTCGCCCCGGGTGAGCGCTCTGATCCGGTCCGGCCACTCCGGCGGGTACCACTGGCCGTTCGAAGTCGACATGGCCGGATGCTATGCGCTCACGCCCGGATGTTCGAGAGGGACGATCAGCCCCGAACCCCGGCTCAGACCCGGACCTCGCCCCAGTCCCGGACCTCGGCTCAGTCCCGGACCTCGACGAGGAACTCGACCTCGACGGGGGCGTCCAGCGGCAGCACCGCCACGCCCACGGCCGAACGGGCGTGCACGCCCTTCTCGCCCAGGATCTCGCCCAGCAGCTCGCTGGCGCCGTTGAGGACGCCCGGCTGGCCGGTGAAGTCCGGCGCGGACGCCACGAAGCCGACCACCTTGACCACGCGGACGATCTTGTCCAGGTCGCCGATGACGGACTTCACGGCGGCCAGGCCGTTGAGCGCGCAGCGCGCCGCCAGCTCCTTGGCCTGCTCCGGGCTGACCTCGGCACCGACCTTGCCGGTGACGGGGATCGCCCCGTCGACCATCGTCAGCTGGCCCGCGGTGTGGACGTAGGAGCCGCTGCGCACGGCCGGCTGGTACGTGGCCAGCGGCGGCACGACGTCGGGCAGGGTCAGCCCGAGCTCGGCGATCCGGGCCTCGACCGTGCTCACGCCTTCTCCCGCTTGAGGTAGGCCACGAGCTGCTCGGGGTTGTTCGGCCCCGGCACGACCTGGACCAGCTCCCAGCCGTCCTCGCCCCAGGTGTCCAGAATCTGCTTGGTCGCGTGCACGAGCAGCGGCACGGTGGCGTATTCCCACTTCTTGGTCATGGGCCCGACTGTAATGCCTGATACCGGCGACCTCCGTAACGCCTGATACCGACGGCCTCGTGCGTAGCCCGCGCGGCGACTGGTTAGGCTCCGCATCATGAGCAGGCTCCATGTCGTCAGCGGCAAGGGCGGTACCGGCAAGACCACGGTGGCCGCGGCCCTCGCACTCGCCCTCGCGGCCGAGGGGAAGCGGGCGCTGCTGGTCGAGGTCGAAGGCAGACAGGGCATCGCGCAGCTCTTCGAGGCGGAGGCGCTGCCCTACGAGGAACGGAAGATCGCCGTCGCGCCGGGCGGGGGCGAGGTGTACGCGCTCGCCATCGACGCCGAACGGGCGCTCCTCGACTACCTCCAGATGTTCTACAAGCTCGGCAGCGCCGGCCGGGCGCTGAAGAAGATCGGCGCGATCGACTTCGCGACGACCATCGCGCCGGGTCTGCGGGACGTCCTGCTCACCGGCAAGGCGTGCGAGGCGGTGCGCCGCAAGGACCGCACGGGCCGCTTCGTCTACGACTACGTGGTCATGGACGCGCCGCCCACCGGGCGGGTCACGCGCTTCCTCAACGTCAACGACGAGGTCGCCGGACTGGCCCGGATCGGGCCGATCCACAATCAGGCGCAGGCCGTGATGCGGGTCCTCAAGTCGCCGGAGACGGCGGTGCACTTCGTGACGCTGCTGGAGGAGATGCCGGTCCAGGAGACCGCGGACGGCATCGCGGAACTGCGGGCGGCGGGGCTGCCGGTCGGCGGCGTGGTGATCAACATGGTGCGGCCCGAGATCCTCGACGAGACGGCCGTGGAGGCCGCCGCCAACGGCAGCCGCCCGGAGGTCGCGCGCGCCCTCGCGTACGCCTTGGAGCGCACGGGCTCCGGTGGCGCACAGCGCGCGGGGCTCGCCGAACCGCTCGTCGACCCCCTGCTGCGGCAGGCGCGCGAGCACACCGAGCGGCTGGCCCTGGAGCACCGGGGGCGTGCGGACGTGGCACGGCTGGACCTGCCCACGTACGAACTCGAGCTGCTCGGCGACGGGGTGGACCTGGCGGGGCTGTACCGCATAGCGCGCGAGCTGAGGAAGCAGTTCGCGCGGGGAGAGGCGAGCGAGCGACAGGGAGTGGGCGGGTGAGCGTGGAACCGGCGGCGGAGCCGCTCGGAATGGACCCGATCCTGGACGACCCGCGCACCCGCATCGTGGTGTGCTGTGGCTCCGGGGGCGTCGGCAAGACCACGACCGCGGCGGCCCTGGGCCTGCGCGCGGCCGAGCGCGGCCGGAGGGTCGTCGTCCTCACCATCGACCCGGCCCGTCGGCTGGCGCAGTCGATGGGGATCGACGAGCTCGACAACGTCCCCCGCCGGGTGCCCGGGATCGACGGCTCCGCCGGCGGCGAACTCCACGCCATGATGCTCGACATGAAGCGGACCTTCGACGAGATAGTCGAGGCGCACGCCGACGGGGACCGCGCGCGGGCGATCCTGGAGAACCCCTTCTACCAGTCCCTGTCGGCCGGCTTCGCGGGCACGCAGGAGTACATGGCCATGGAGAAGCTCGGCCAGCTCCGCGCCCGGGACGAGTGGGACCTCATCGTCGTCGACACCCCGCCGAGCCGTTCGGCGCTGGACTTCCTGGACGCGCCGGGCCGGCTCGGCTCGTTCCTGGACGGCAAGTTCATCAAGGTGCTGATGGCGCCGGCGAAGATCGGCGGCCGGGCCGGGATGAAGTTCCTGGGCGTGGGCATGTCGGTGATGAGCGGCCCCCTGAACAAACTGATGGGCGCCCAACTCCTGCGGGACGTACAGACCTTCGTCGCCGCGATGGACACCATGTTCGGCGGATTCCGTACCCGTGCTGATGCCACGTACCGGCTGCTGCAAGCGCCGGGTACGGCCTTCCTGGTCGTCGCCGCGCCGGAGCGGGACGCGCTGCGGGAAGCCGCCTACTTCGTCGAGCGGCTGGCGGCGGAGCGGATGCCGCTGGCCGGGCTGGTGCTCAACCGGGTGCACGGCAGCGGGGCGGCGGGGCTCTCCGCGGAGCGCGCCCTCGCCGCGGCGGAGGCGCTCGCGAACGGATCGGCGGACGCGGGTGGCGACCCGGTGGGAGGGCCCTCGGGAGGGGCTCCGGAATACGCAGAAAATCTTGACGGCGACGGCATTGTGGATCGTGGCAGCGGGCAGGCTGGCTCACGTACCGCCGGCGACCCTGGCACCCTCACTCCCACGGACACGTCCTCTCCCGAGAGCGGCTTCCCCCAGCCCGCCGCGTCCGCAGGAACGAGCGCCTCGGTGGCCTCCGCGCCGGTGACCTCAGCACCGGCGACCTCCGCGTCGGCGGCCTCGGCATCGGTGCCGCGCCCCGCAGGGGAAACCGACCCCGCCGCGGATTCGGGTTCCCCTACGGATTCCGCCATGTCCGCGGCGTCGTCGTCCGCGGCGTCCCCGGCACGGATCGCCGCCGGGCTGCTGCGGCTGCACGCCGAGCGCATGCAGGTGCTCGCCCGCGAGCGGCGCACGCGCGACCGCTTCACCGCGCTGCATCCCGAGGTCCCGGTTGCCGAGGTCGCCGCGCTGCCCGGCGATGTCCACGACCTGGCGGGACTGCGGGCGATCGGCGACCGCCTCGCGGACCAGACGGGCGGCCATGCGAGCGTTCAGACGATCGGTCAGACGGATGGCCGGCGGAACGGCCGGCCGGACAGCCAGGTGGACGGCGGCGCGGAAAGTACCGACGAAGGTACCGGCGATGCTGCCGTGGAGGGTGCCGGGGGCGCCGACGAGGGCGCGTCCGCGTCGGGCTGAGGGGGCGCGACGTCGGGGCCGTGCGGCGCCGCGTCGAAGGCCGTCCGCACGCGGGCGGTCGTACCGTCGCCGTCGGACCGTCACCGTCGTACGGCCATCACCGCTCCGCGGCGGACCGCTCCGCGTGTGGTGGGCGTAGGGGCACCCCGTCGGACGTCCAGGCCGGACGCTGGGCTGCCGGCCCCGTCGGCCTACGGCGGTGCGTGCGCCCGCTAGCCGACGGCCGCGTACTCGTCGTACTCGGGCTCGCCCAGCGGCAGGATGCCGGCGCCGCGCTCGTACTCCGTTCGAGCGGTCTCCAGGAGCCTGCGCCACGACGTGACCGTGGGGCGTCGCCGCAGCAGGGCGCGCCGCTCGCGCTCGGTCATGCCTCCCCAGACACCGAACTCGACGCGGTTGTCCAGCGCGTCGGCCAGGCACTCGGTGCGCACCGGGCAGCCGGTGCAGACCGCCTTCGCCCTGTTCTGCGCTGCGCCCTGAACGAATAGTTCATCCGGATCGGTCGTGCGGCAGGCGGCCTGCGCACTCCAGTCGGTTACCCAGCCCATGCTGGCGCCGTCCTCTCCCGAATCGAGGCTCCCCCACGGCGGCAGCGGCATATTCACCGTTGCCAGTTGAGGACGTTACGGAAGGCGGACAGGGGGCAACACCCCCTTCGGGCCCAATCTTGAATGGCCCGAACGGACTATGCGTATGCGGCAGATCACCCAACGGAGTGAGCCGACGACATCACGGACCATTCCCTCCATAGAGGGGTGATCCACCCACCCCTCGACCGACAATGAGGGACATGAGCGGCAATACGGGCACCTCTCATCACTCACAAGAGTGAGAGTGCAGGTGATGCGGGGGAGCATCGCCGTGACTGGCGTGAAACAGCGTAGGCGAACACACCTGCGTCTGTCCGCCGAATGAGAACGTAGGCTTCCCCCCATGGCTATGAAGCGCTCGGACGAGGGCCCCTCCAGGGCCCGACAGGCCGCGAAGTTCCTCAGTGTCAGCGTGCTTTCGGGCGTGGTGCTGGCAGGTCTGGCCCTACCGGGCATCGGCGCTTTCGGCCTGGTGGCCAAGGGCACGGTCGAGGGGTTCGACGAGATCCCCGCCAACCTCAAGACGCCGCCGCTGAGCCAGCGCACCACCATCCTCGACGCCGAGGGCGGCGAGATAGCGAAGGTCTACTCCCGCGACCGCACCGTGGTGCCGCTGAACGACATCTCGCCCTACATGCGTCAGGCGATCGTCGACATCGAGGACGCGCGCTACTACCAGCACGGCGCGATCGACCTCAAGGGCGTGCTCCGCGCGGCCAACAAGAACGCCCAGTCCGGCGGCGTCTCCGAGGGTGCCTCGACCCTCACCCAGCAGTACGTCAAGAACGTCTTCGTCGAGGAGGCGGGCGACGACCCCGAGAAGGTCGCCGTGGCCACCCAGCAGACGATCGGCCGCAAGGTCAAGGAGCTGAAGTTCGCCATCCAGGTCGAGAAGGAACTCGGCAAGGACCGCATCCTCAACAACTATCTGAACATCACCTTCTTCGGGCAGCAGGCCTACGGGGTCGAGGCCGCCTCCCAGCGCTACTTCAGCAAGCACGCCAAGGACCTCACCCTGGGCGAGTCCGCGCTGCTGGCCGGCACCGTCCAGTCGCCCAGCCGCTACGACCCGGTCTACGCGCCCAAGGAGGCGACCAAGCGGCGGAACACCGTCCTCCAGCGCATGGCCGAGCTGAAGCACATCACCCCGGCGCAGGCGGCCGCCGAGCAGGCCAAGCCGCTGGAGCTGAAGGTCAGCCGGCCCAAGAGCGGTTGCATCACCGCCGTCAACGGCGCGGGCTTCTTCTGCGACTACGTCCGTGAGACGTTCCTCAACGACCCGGTCTTCGGCAAGACGAAGGAGGCCCGGGCCAAGCGCTGGAACGAGGGCGGCCTGGTCATCCGCACCACGCTCGACCCGCAGACGCAGAAGTCCGTGCAGAAGTCGATCACCGATCACGTCTACCAGAGCGACTCGGTGGCCACCGCCGTGTCGATCGTCCAGCCCGGCACGGGCAAGATCCTCGGCATGGGCCAGTCGCGCCCGTACGGCTTCGGCGACCACATGACGCAGATCAACCTCTCCGCCGACAAGGCCATGGGCGGCTCGAACTACGGCTTCCAGGTGGGCTCGACCTTCAAGCCGATCCTCGCGGCCGCCGCGCTCGAGCAGGGGATCTCGCCGTACAAGACGTACTCCTCGCCGTTCCGGATGCCGTACCCGGACGAGGTCGAGACGTGCGGCAAGACGTGGAAGAACAGCGGCGGCGAGATGGTCCAGAACGAGAACCGCAGCGAGGCCGGCCCGTACGGGATGAAGGAGGCGACCGCCAAGTCGGTCAACACCTACTTCATCCAGATGATCGAGGACACCGGTGTCTGCCCGGTGATCAAGATGGCGGACAAGATGGGCATCAAGCCCGCCGGCGGCGGCAAGTTCGAGCAGGTCCCGTCAATCGCGCTCGGCACCGAGGGCCTCTCCCCCCTCACCATGGCCTCCGCGTACGCGACCTTCGCCAACCACGGCACGTACTGCACCCCCGTCATCGTCGAGTCGGCCACCGGCCCCGACGGCAAGAACCTGCGGGTGCCCAAGACGAAGTGCTCGCGCGCGATGTCCGAGCAGACCGCCGACACCGTCAACACCCTCCTTCAGGGAGTGGTCGAGGACGGCACCGGTAAGGAAGCCGGCCTCAGCGGCCGGGACAGCGCGGGCAAGACGGGTACGACGGACGAGCGCCGGGCCGCCTGGTTCGTCGGCTACACCCCGAACATGGCCGGCGCCGTCTGGGTCGGCGGCCCCGGCGCCAAGGGCGTCGAGATGGAGAACATCACCATCGGCGGCGTCTACCACGACAAGGTCTACGGTGCCGACACTCCCGGCCCCATCTGGCGTGACGCCATGACCGGCGCGCTCGAGGGCAAGGACGCGCCGACCTTCGGCACCGTCCCGATGCCGGGCACCGACAAGGGCTCCGGGGGTGGCTCCACCGCCGGCACCGGTGGCTCCGGCGGTGACGACAAGCGCGGCAACGGCCGCGGCGGCCGCAAGCCGGGCAAGCCCGGCGGCGGCAAGCCCGGTGCGGGGGGCAAGCCCGGCACCGAGCCGGGTGCCCAGACGGGCGGGCAGCCGGGCGGCCAGCCCGGTGACACCACCGGCGACGGCAAGCCGGACACGCCGACGGCACCCGGCGGGGCGGCCCAGGGCGTGATCGCCGACCCGGCCGGCGGGCAGCAGCAGTAGCCGGCGGTAGACAGCGAAAAGGGGGCGCCCCGACCGTGACGGTCGGGGCGCCCCCTTTTACGTACGCGTTTACGTAAGCGGGCTGTGCGCGCAGGCTGGATCAGCCGACGAGCAGGCTCTTCACCGCGGCGGCGACACGGCCGCCCTCGGCGCGGTCGCCCACCTTCGGCTTCACGATCTTCATCACGGCGCCCATGGCCTGCGGACCCTCGGCACCGGCCGCCTTCGCCTCGGCCACGGCGTCCGCGACGATCGCGGTGAGCTCCTCGTCCGACAGCTGCTGCGGCAGGTACCGGGCGAGCACCTCGCCCTCGGCGCGCTCACGCTCGGCGGAGTCGGCGCGGCCACCCTTGTCGAAGGCCTCGGCGGCCTCGCGGCGCTTCTTCGCCTCGCGCACGATGACCTTCAGCACCTCGTCGTCGGAGAGCTCACGGGCCGTCTTGCCGGCGGTCTCCTCGTAGGCGACGGCGGACAGGGTGAGACGGAGGGTGGAGGAGGTCAGCTCGTCGCGCGCCTTGATGGCGGCCGTGAGGTCGTCGTGGAGCTTGGACTTCAGCGTGGTCATGCCGCAATCTTCGCATCCCGCCCGCTCACGTGCCCCGTATTAACCGCCGGGCGCGAACGGGGCGGCCGACGCCGGGCCGACCGGCCGACCGGCCGTCCGCCCGACTGCGCGGCGTTGGGCCCCTTTTGGCCTCTTGACCTCTCCCATGAACTCCCTTGCCCGCCCGGGACCATGGCCGACGCACCCCCGGCCGTCTGCGACGATGGACGACATGCGTGCGCGATACGGAGTACCCCTGGGAATCACGGCGGTCGGCGCGGCGGGCCTCGCCTACGCCGCCGGCTTCGAAGTCCGTTCCTTCCGGCTGCGACGGGTCACCGTGCCCGTCCTCCCGCAGGGCATGCGACCGCTGCGGGTCCTCCAGGTGTCCGACATCCACATGGTCGGCGGCCAGCGCAAGAAGCAGCGCTGGCTCCAGTCGCTCGCCGGACTGCGCCCCGACTTCGTGATCAACACCGGGGACAACCTCTCCGACCCGCAGGGCGTGCCCGAGACCCTCGACGCGCTCGGCCCGCTGATGAACTTCCCCGGCGCGTACGTCTTCGGCTCCAACGACTACTACGGCCCGAAGCTGCGCAACCCCGCCCGCTACCTCTTCGAGCGGGCCAGCGGGCGGCACGGCCTCAACGGCAACGCCCCGATCGTCGGCGCGATCCACAACCCGTGGGAGGAGCTGCGCGACGCCTTCGACACGGCGGGCTGGGTCAACCTCACCAACACCCGGGGCTCCCTCAAGATCGACGGGATGGAGATCGCCCTCACCGGCCTCGACGACCCGCACATCAAGCGGGACCGCTACGACCGGGTGGCCGGTGGCCCGCAGGAGGACGCCGACTTCTCCATGGGCGTCGTCCACGCCCCCTACCTGCGCGTCCTGGACGCCTTCACGGCCGACCGCTACCCGCTGATCCTCGCCGGGCACACCCACGGCGGCCAGCTGTGCATCCCCTTCTACGGCGCGCTGGTCACCAACTGCGACATCGACCCCGACCGGGTGAAGGGCCTGTCCACCCACCGCGCGGGCGGCCACCAGTCGTACCTCCACGTCTCCGCCGGCTGCGGCACCAACCGCTACACCCCGGTCCGCTTCGCCTGCCCGCCCGAGGCCACGCTGCTCACCCTCGTCCCCCGCGACTGACCAGGGGCCTTCCGGAGGCCGCACGTACGGTGGGGGGATGACCGACCCGACTTCCCCCACCACCGCGCGGACCGGCCTGCCCGACACGGAGGCCGATGCAAGGCCCGCCGCGGAGGCCGTCCCGGCGTCCGCGGCGGCCCCGGCAGGCCGCCGCCCCGTCGCGGCGGCCTTCCGCGCGCTCATCGCCCTGGCGGCACTCACCGGCGTCGCCCTGGACACGATCGACTCCGGCGACCTGGGCCGGCTCTTCAGCTACTTCACGATCCAGTCCAACATCCTGCTGGCGATCGCCTGCGCCTGGTCCGCCCACCGCGCCTGGACGGGCCGCCCGGCCCTCTCCCCGCGGATCACGGGCGGCGCGCTGCTCTACATCTCCATCACGGGTCTGGTCTTCCACTTCGTGCTGTCGAACGACGCCAGCGGCTTCGCCATGACCAGCCAGCGCACGCCCCTGGAATCGATCGCCAACCAGCTCCTCCACACCGCGACCCCCCTCGCGGCCGCCCTCGACTGGCTCGTCCTCACGGCCCCCGGCGGCTTCCTCCTCCGCCACGCCGGCCAGTGGCTGGCCTACCCCTTCCTCTACCTCCCCTTCGCCCTGATCCGCGGCGCCCTCCTCGACCCGGGCACCGAGGGCCGCTACCCGTACCCCTTCCTGGACGTCGATCTCCACGGCTACGTCGGCATCCTCGGCAACGCCGTCGTCTTCGGTCTCGCCTTCTACGGCCTGGCCCTCGCCCTCGTCCTCCTCGACCGCGTCCGCCCCCACCAGCGCGGCCTCGGGAACCGGATTTCACCTACGGGCTCCAGTCGGCTAAAGTAGTCCTCGTTGCTCCGGAGCCCGCAAAAAACGGGAGCCGGTCGCACATCGGGGTGTAGCGCAGCTTGGCAGCGCGCTTCGTTCGGGACGAAGAGGTCGTGGGTTCAAATCCCGCCACCCCGACAGGTGAATAACCAGCTCAGGCCCGGTCTTCTCGCAGAGAAGACCGGGCCTGAGTCGTTTGCTGGAGCGCCTGGGGGGTGAGCGGGGAGTAGATCTTGGAAAGCGGAATCTCCGGGATCCCGCTACCGGCGACCCCTCAGCGGCACATCCAAGGCCGGGCAGGTGATGTAGGACACATCGCCCGCCGTATCTCCAGCGCCGCTTCCCAGGCGCTCCTTCGCTCACCGGCGACCCATGCGAGCCGCGCAGGTGAACGGCTCCCGTCACGCTCGCGTCGGTCGTGACAGCGGTGCTCGCGTTGAATTCGGGTGTGACGTCCCCAATAGCGCTGTAACCAGGGGTCGCAGAGCGGTCGTCAGCAGCTCGGCGGCCAAGTTATCCACAGGCTCGGACGCTCTCCGACGCGTTGTCGGCTCGGCGGCGCAGAATGGGGGGCATGACTGAGAGCAACGGGTCCCTGCGAGGCGGTGCGGCCGAGATGCCCATCGCCTCCATCGCCGCCATGCCGGACTGGGAGAAGCGCTTCCGGGCGCCGCGTACGGGGCTGCCGAGGTGGGCCGAGGACGCCCCGGACCGGTCGCTGTTCACCTCCAGCGCCACGGGGACCTTCGAGCTGTACGCCTGGGACCGGGCCACGGGCACGCAGCGCCAGGTCACGGACCGGCCCAATGGGACGACGGGCGGAGTGCTGTCCCCGGACGGGGAGTGGATCTGGTGGTTCTCCGACACCGACGGGGACGAGTTCGGCGTCTGGGTCCGCCAGCCCTTCCACGGTGGGCCCGACGAGCCCGCCGCGCCCGGCCTGGAGCCGTCGTACCCGGACGGGCTGGCGCTCGGGCGGGACGGGACGGCCGTCATCGGCCGTTCCACGGACAAGACGGGCTCGTCCGTCCACGTCATAAGGCCCGGCCACGACGCCGTGGAGATTTACCGGCACCAGCAGTCCGCGGCCGTCGGTGATCTGTCCCACGACGGCACGCTCATCGCCATAGAACACACCGAGCACGGTGACGCCATGCACTCCGCCGTCCGCGTCGTGCGCGTCGACGGCACGGCCGTCGGCGAGCTCGACGACACCCGTGGCGGCACCGAGGAACTGGGCCTGTCCGTGATGGGCTTCGCGCCCGTCGACGGGGATTCGCGGCTGCTCGTCGGCCACCAGCGGCGCGGCCGCTGGGAGCCCATGCTGTGGGACGCGGTCACGGGTGAGGAGACCCCGCTCGACATCGACCTGCCCGGCGACCTCGAGGCCGGCTGGTACCCCGACGGCTCCGCGCTGCTCATCGTCCACGGCTACCAGGCGCGCAGCGAGCTGTGGCGGTACGAGCTGGGCAGCGGCGGGCTGACCCGGCTCGACACCCCGCCGGGCACGGTGTCCGGGGCGCTGCCGCGCCCGGACGGGACGGTGGAGTTCCTGTGGTCCTCGGCCGCCAAGCCGCCGGTCGTGCGGTCGACGGCCGGGCATGTGGTGCTGGAGCCGCCGGCGGCGGCGCACGGCATCACCCACGCCCCGGACTCGGTGCCGGTCACCGACGCCTGGGTCGAGGGGCCGGGCGGCAGGGTCCACGCGCTGGTGCAGCAGCCTGCGGGCGAGGGCCCGTTCCCGACGGTCTTCGACATCCACGGCGGCCCCACCTGGCACGACAGCGACGCCTTCGCGGCCGCGACCGCCGCCTGGGTGGACCACGGGTTCGCGGTCGTCCGGGTCAACTACCGGGGCTCCACGGGTTACGGGCGGGCTTGGACGGACGCCCTCAAGCACCGCGTCGGGCTGATCGAGCTGGAGGACATCGCCGCCGTCCGCGAGTGGGCCGTGGCCTCGGGGCTCGCCGACCCCGAGCGGCTGGTGCTGGCCGGCGGGTCCTGGGGCGGCTATCTGACGCTGCTGGGCCTGGGCACCCAGCCCGAGTCCTGGGCGCTGGGCCTGGCCGCCGTGCCGGTCGCCGACTATGTGACGGCCTACCACGACGAGATGGAGGCCCTGAAGGCCCTGGACCGCACCCTGCTCGGCGGCACGCCCGAGGAGGTGCCGGAGCGCTACGCCGCGTCGTCACCGCTGACGTACGTCGACGACGTGCGCGCCCCTGTCTACATCTCCGCCGGGATGAACGATCCCCGCTGCCCGATACGTCAGGTGGAGAACTACGTCGAGCGGCTGAAGCTGCGCGGCCACCCGCACGAGGTCTACCGCTACGACGCGGGGCACGGCTCGCTGGTGACGGAGGAGCGGATCAAGCAGCTTCGGCTGGAGATCGCTTTCGCCGAGCGTCATCTGGGCCGTCCGGCTTCGAGCCAGCCGGCTTCGGGCCGTCCGGCTTCGGGCCAGCCGGGTTCGGGCCGTCCGGCTTCGGGCCGTCCTGGTCCTCGGGGGTGATGCCCAGCGCCAGGTCCCGGGCGGCCTCGGCCTCGCGGCGGAAAAGCCGGAACCACATGAAGGCGACGAAGCCGGCGAAGACGAACCACTCACCGGTGTAGCCGAGGTTCTGGAAGGCCTTGAGGTCCAGGCCACTGTTCGGGGGGGCGGCCGGGGGTACGGCGGTCAGTGGGGCGGGCGCCTCGCGCAGGGTGATCCACGCGTCGTACACCTCGTACGGCACCAGGTTCACCAGCGAGGCGGCGCTGATCACGCCGACCTGGCCCTGGGGCAGCCCTCCGGAGGAGTGGACGCCCTTGGACGTCGGGCTCTCCGAGGACTGGAGCGCACCGGTCACGGTGACCTCGCCGGACGGCGGGGCGGGCACCTTGGCGGCATCGGCGGACGCGTCGGCGGCGCCGGGCAGCCAGCCCCGGACGACCGGCAGGGCCTTCCCGCCGTCGGTGCGCAGCAGGGTCAGGACGTAGAAGCCCTTGCGCTCGTCGAGGTCCCGGTCGGGTACGAGCAGCTGGTGCCCGGTGTCGTAGCGGCCGGTGGCGGTGGCCTGTCGTCCGGAGGTCTCGGTGCTCACGGGCAGCAGTTCGCGCAGGGGCGCGGAGGCGGCCGCCCGGGCGTCGTCGGCCTGGGTCTGCTGCTCGCGGTGCGAGTCGACACGCGTCTCGAAGCGGCTGAGCTGCCAGCTCCCCATGAACAGGCAGAAGGGGATGGCCAGCACGGCGAAGACGTTGATCCACCACCAGCGGGGAGTCAGCAGGAACCGATACACACCACCACGGTACGGGCACCGCCCCGGCGCCGATCCGCCGGGGTTAATCGGCCAAGGTCAAGCCGACGGCGGGGTCTGGGCCGCCAGCGGCCCCGTGCGGTAGATCGTGCCCGCGCAGGCGTCGGGGAGGGTGGCGTCGGCGGCCTTGGGCTCGCCCACGTCCGGGGTGTGGCTGAGGACGACTGTGGCGGGGGGCTTGGGCTGGTCCGGGTCCTGGGGCTGGACCTTCTCCTCCGTCTTGGTCGCGCTGGGGGCCGCGGTGGCGGCGGTGGTCTGCGGGGTGGCCGTGGGGGCCGTCGGCCGGGCGCAGCCACTGGGGCCGCCGTCGGCCGCCGGGACCCACGCGAACTTGATCTCGTACGCCTGTCCCGGCTGGAGGATCACCTGGCTGGGCTGGACGGAGGGGTCGGGCAGCGCGGGCGCGGCGTCGCCCGACGTGTGGTCGACGACGGTGACCCGAGTGCTGTCCGCGCTGCCCTGGGCGTGCGCGGCGACGACGCCGGAGCCGGCGACGGAGCAGACGGTGCCGGAGACGTTGACGACGCGGAACGTGCCGTAGATCTTGCCGTTCTTGTCGGCGGCGCCGACGGTGCTGGTGCCCTTGCCGAGCTGGTCGCGGTCGCAGGTGGGCGAGGCGGCGATGAGGGTGGGCCCGGGGGCGGGGGCGGTGCCGGCGATGGAGCCGGTCGGGCCGGTGGCGCTGCCGCCGTCCTTCTTCCGCTCCTCCTCCCGCTTCTTCTCCTCGTCCTTCTTCCGCTCGTCCGGCCGGGTGGAGCCGTGGCTGTGCTCCGGCTCCACCTCGTCGCCGTCGGCGCCGCGCTGGCCGCCCGTGAGTTCGTGGGTGCGCTGGCGGCTGCTGGCGGCGTTGGCGGCGTGGTCGTCCGCGGTGCCCGCGGTCGTGGCGACGTGGATGAGGGCGGGCAGGGCCGTCGCGCCGAGGATCACCGCCGCGGCGGCGCCGACGACGGCCTGCCGACGCCGGGTGCGCCGGGCGGGTACGGCACGGTGGAGGTGCTCCAGCGCGTCGGGCGAGGGCTCGAGGTCCTCGACGGCGCCGTGCAGCAGCCGGCGCAGCGCCTGCTCGTCGAGCGAACCGAGAGACGAGCCGAGGGAGTCGAGCGAGCCGAGAGGGTCGTTCCCCTGGGGCCGGTCGCCGGAGTGGTTCTTGTCGTGTGTCATGTCGTGCGCGCGCGGGCCGGAGGATTCCGGCTTATCACGCCCTTCCGGGGAGTGCGGGAAGTGCTGGTGGCTCATACCGGTGCCTCCATGGCGATCCGGAGTGCCGCGATGCCCCGCGAGCCGTACGCCTTGACCGAGCCCAGGGAGAGGCCGAGGGTCTCGGCGACCTGGGCCTCGGTCATGTCGGCGAAGTAGCGCAGGACGAGGACCTCGCGCTGGCGGCGCTGCAGTCCTCGCATCGCTTTGATCAATTGATCCCGCTCCAGTTGTTCGTACGCGCCTTCCTCGGCGCTCGCCATGTCGGGCATCGGCTTGGACAGCAGCTTCAGCCCGAGGATGCGGCGCCGGAGCGCGGAGCGGGAGAGATTGACGACAGTCTGCCGCAGGTAGGCGAGGGTCTTCTCCGGGTCGCGGACGCGGTTGCGCGCCGAGTGGACCCGGATGAACGCTTCCTGCACCACGTCCTCGCAGGAGGCGGTGTCGTCGAGGAGCAGGGCGGCGAGGCCGAGCAGCGACCGGTAGTGGGCCCGGTAGGTCTCGGTGAGATGGTCGACTGTGGTGCCCTCAGCCATCGCCTCGTCAGCGTCCCCCGGGCGCGGCGTCGGCCGTGTGGACGGCTGCGGTGACGCCTGCGGGGAGAGCGCCGAGGAGATCGGCGTGATGGGTGCGAGCTGCGCGACCGAGGCGGGGCCGGGGGCGGGCTGCGCGGACGTCGTCGAGGACTGTGCGGGGACCTGCGGCGGAAGCTGCCCGGGACGGGCGGCCGACCAGGGAGCGATCACCGGCATACCGCCCGGCGCTCCGGAACGCGGACGCACCGCTGCGCTGCCGCGCCTCGGTACCGTTGCGATGCTGATGACCTCTGCCACGCCTGTTGGACACGCTTCCCCCCGTCAGGGTTGTACGCGCCAGGCATGGCGATCGACGAAGCGCCATGGGACGCGTCGGACGACGCGCCGCATGACGAAGCGCCATGTGCCCTCATGCGTACCAGCTCTTCCTCAATGCCCCGGTTCATACCCCGTGCCCCGGCGCCGTCGCTAAGGACGGCGACAAAGACGACCCCCGCCCAGGGCGCGGTTGCGGCGGGCGGGGAGCGAAATCCTCGAACACAGCATCTGCCCAGTTCAAGAGGTCTGGACCAACGAGTTGATCACAGGACCTTCACACATTCCCCAGCCGTCCACCAAGTATTACGGAGCAGTAAGCTCGGCCGCCACGCATTCCGC
The DNA here is from genome assembly GCF_054551825.1 of Streptomyces sp. L500. Classification (NCBI taxonomy): domain Bacteria; kingdom Bacillati; phylum Actinomycetota; class Actinomycetes; order Kitasatosporales; family Streptomycetaceae; genus Streptomyces; species Streptomyces sp. L500. Next base: position 10,843 of record NZ_JBTOLC010000029.1, on the reverse strand, counting down.
GATCTGCGCGGTGTTCAGAGCGGCCCCCTTGCGCAGATTGTCCGCGCAGACGAAGAACTCGAGCGCCCTCGGGTCGTCCAGTGACCGCCGTACCCTCCCGACCCACGCCGGATCCGTGCCGACGGCGTCCGCCGGAGTGGGGTATTCCCCTTCCGCGGGGCTGTCGCACAGCACCACGCCCGGAGCGTTGGCCAGCACCTCGTGCGCCCGCTCCACGGTCACCTCGTTCTCGAAGCGCGCGTGGACGCTCAGCGAGTGGGTCGTGATCACGGGTACGCGGACGCAGGTCGCGCTCACCCGCAGCCCCGGCAGTCCCAGGATCTTGCGGCTCTGGTCGCGTATCGCCAGTTCGGCGGAGGACCAGCCGGCCCGGTCATCGGCAGCGACAGCGGCGGCGGCAGCCGCAGCGGTACTGCCATCCGTCCCCACCCACGGCACCACGTTCAGCGCCACCGGCGCCGGGAACGGGCTCGTGCCCTCCCCCACCGCGCGGCGCAGGTCGCCGGGGTGCGTCCCCAGTTCCGTACCGGCCACGGCCGCGAGCTGCGCCCGGAGCGCCTCCGCCCCGGCCCGGCCCGCGCCGGAGGCCGCCTCGTACGTGGAGACGATCAGCTCGTCCAGCCCGAACGCGGAGTGCAGCGCGCCCACCGCGGCGATCATCGCCAGCGTGGCGCAGCCGGGGTTGGCGACGATCCCGCGCGGCCGCATCCGGGCGGCGTGGGCGTTGACCTCGGGTACGACCAGGGGTACGTCCGGGTCCATCCGGAAAGCGGCGGAGTTGTCCACCACGACCGCGCCCTTGGACACCGCGATCGGCGCCCAGCGTGCCGAGACCTCGGCCGGAACGTCGAACATCGCGACGGCGACGCCCTCGAACGCCTCCTCGCTCAGCGCGACGACCTCGGTCTCCTCGCCCCGGACGGCCAGCTTCCGGCCGGCCGAGCGCGGGGACGCGATCAGCCGGATCTCACCCCATATGTCCGCATGCTGCGAAAGGATCTCCAGCATCACGCCGCCGACGGCGCCCGTGGCACCGACGACGGCGAGCGTGGGCCGACCGGCCCGGCCGGCCCCGGCGCCGCGCACGGCGGCACCGGGAACGGCGGCGGCCGTCATCGGCCGGTGCCTCCGTAGACGACGGCCTCGTCGCTCTCGCTGTCCAGGCCGAACGCCGTGTGCACGGCGCGCACGGCGTCCTGCACGTCGTCGGCGCGCGTGACGACCGAGATGCGGATCTCCGACGTCGAGATCAGCTCGATGTTCACCCCGGCGTTGGACAGGGCCTCGAAGAACGTCGCCGTGACCCCCGGGTTCGTCTTCATCCCCGCGCCGACCAGCGAGATCTTCGCGATCTGGTCGTCGTAGCGCAGCGAGTCGAAGCCCACGCCGGCCTTCGTCTTCTCCAGCGCCTCGACGGCCTTGCGGCCCTCGGTCTTCGGGAGGGTGAAGGAGATGTCCGTCAGGCCCGTCGTCGCGGCGGAGACGTTCTGCACGACCATGTCGATGTTGATGTCGGCGTCCGCGATCGCGCGGAAGATCGCCGCGGCCTCGCCCGGCTTGTCCGGCACCCCGACGACCGTGACCTTCGCCTCGGAGGTGTCGTGTGCGACGCCCGAGATGATCGCCTGCTCCATCGGCTGGTCCCCTTGCGGTTCGTTGCTGACCCAGGTGCCGGGCAGCCCCGAGAAGGACGACCGGACGTGGATCGGGATGTTGTAACGACGTGCGTACTCGACGCAGCGGTGCAGCAGCACCTTGGAACCGGAGCTCGCGAGCTCCAGCATGTCCTCGAACGAGATCCAGTCGATCTTGCGGGCCTTCTTCACCACCCGCGGGTCGGCGGTGAACACACCGTCGACATCCGTGTAGATCTCGCACACCTCGGCGTCCAGCGCGGCCGCCAGCGCGACGGCCGTCGTGTCACTGCCGCCACGACCCAGGGTCGTGATGTCCTTCTTGTCCGCGGACACACCCTGGAAGCCCGCCACGATCGCGATGTTGCCCGCGTCGACGGACTGCTGGATCCGGCCCGGCGTGACATCGATGATGCGCGCCTTGTTGTGGGCCCCGTCCGTGATCACACCGGCCTGGCTGCCCGTGAAGGACTGCGCCTCATGGCCGAGGTTTTTGATCGCCATCGCCAGCAGCGCCATGGAGATCCGCTCTCCGGCCGTCAGCAGCATGTCGAACTCACGCCCGGCAGGCATCGGCGACACCTGCTCAGCGAGATCGATCAACTCGTCCGTCGTGTCGCCCATCGCGGAAACCACGACGACCACCTGGTGGCCGTTCTTCTTGGCTTCCACGATTCGCTTGGCGACCCGCTTGATGCCTTCGGCATCGGCAACGGAGGAGCCTCCGTACTTCTGCACGACAAGGCCCACGTGCGCTCCTCGCAGCTATACGTAATGCGGTCGGGTCCGAGTCTAACGAGAGGTCGGAATCGGCCACGGGGGTCCCACATGGTGAGATTTCCGGTCCCCGGAGGTCAGTCCGCGAATTCCTTCAGCTCCTCGGTGTCGAGGACGATGCGGACGGGGTCGGGGATCCCGATCCTCGCCCCGAATGGGCGCGTAGTGACGCTGCGGTACTCGCCCTTCTCCGGCTCTGTGTGCACGGTGACCGCGCGCCGGCCCCGGTCCACGAGGAGGTACACCGGGATCCCCGTGGCCGCGTACGCCCTGAGCTTCTCCACACGGTCGCGATAGTCCGTGTACGGGTCGTTCGAGGTGACTTCGACGGTCATCAGAACGCCCTCAGGGTCCGACCACTCCCCGTGTCCGACAAAGTGGCCATCGGGCGCGAGAGAACCGTCCGGGCGCACCCGGCCGTCCCGATTCGTCTCCGCCTTCAGCCCCCTGTACGGGTAGAGCGCAAGTTCCGGCCGCTGCCGCAGGCACTGCTCCAGCAGCCACATCACGATCGTGCTGCGATTGCCATCCGACGGCGGCTTGACCTCCAGCTTTCCGCTCACGAACTCAAGCCACACGGTCTCCGGCGCCGCGTGAGCGAGCTCCTCGAACTCCTCCACGAGCATCTGGGGCCGGCCGACCGCTCGCGCTGTCATGTGCGCTTCCCATCGGCGTTACGGGCGATGCCGGCGGCGGCGCGGAGCCTGTTGGCGTGGCGGGCGACTTCGTCGGGGGGGCAGGGCCTCGCCGGGGCGGTCGGGGGTGGGGGGACGGGTGAATCTCGCGGGCACGGGGGGCATTTTTCGCTCCAGTCGTTCGCGCATGAGCCCGGCAGGTCTGTTGATCGGATGCGGCAGGCCGGCCGTCAGGGCCGCCGTCATCTGTTCGGGGGTCGTGTCGAGCGCCAGCCACCGCGCGGCGAGGGGTTCGAGTTCCGCGCACTCGGCAGCGGAAAGCGTCAGTCTGGGGTCGATACGACCGAGAGAAGCGAGGGCGCGGTACGCGCGCGAGCGGCGGGGTTCTTCCGGCACCCGATCCGGCTCCGGTTCCGGGCGCTCGACGGACGGGACGTCGCCTCGTAGCAGCCGTTCCCACCACGAGGTGGGGCGCGCGGTGCGCGAGAAGAACGTACGCGTCACCCAGCGCTTTCCCGCCTCCGTGGCCTCGACGACGGGACGAACGAGCAGGTGACCCGCCTCGCGCAGGTACCGCAGCGCCGAGCGGCACGCCTGCTGGCCGTAGTCCGGGAGGACCTTCGCCAGCGTCTTCGCGTCCATCGCCGCCCCTTCGGGCAGCTGGTCGATGAACGCGGCGATCGACGCCTCGCGCCTGGGCAGATGTGCGAAGTCGTTCGCCGTGCGCGGCGCCTGGTCGGGCGCGACGCGCTTTCCGTAGCCCGGATTGGCCATCGGGTGTGCGGGGGTGGGCAGGGCGGCACTAGAGTTGGCAACAGCCATGGATCGAATCCTTTGGGTATTTATTCGATCTAGCAGGTCAGGCCCCGGATCGGTGTTCGCTGCACCGGCCGGGGTCGTCTGTTGTTAGGGACGCTAGGGCGTCCGCACTCCGCGTCGCAACCGGATCACGTCAAGTCACCACACTTGTGGTATGCGCGACTTGGGAGGGTGGGTGGGAGATATCTCCCACCACCCATTCCTCTAAAGCAGCGCTCGGGTCTCGGCTCTCGGAGCTCGGGTCTCAAGCCCGGGCGATGAAACCCGTGAATTCCGCCCATGCGGCGGGGGTGACGTCGAGTCTCGGAGCTCGGAGCTCAAGCTTCGAGTCCCGGACGTGGACGGTGTCGGGGCAGGTCGCCACCTCGACGCAGTCGCCGCCATCGCCGCCGCTGTAGCTGGACTTGAACCAGTCCAGATCTTCGTGGCCCGATATTCGGGGTTCGTTGTTCACAGCTCTCCCAGCATCTCCTCAATCACGCTCACCGAGTCCTCGGGGGTGAGCGCCTGCGATCGCAGGATCGCATAGCGCATGTTCAGGGCAGACACCTCCTTGGAGCCCGAGTGCAGCACGCTGCCCATCGGCCCCTCGAAGTAGACCAGCCGCTGCTCGTCCCGCGTCTCCACCAGTCGCATTGACCCATCCAGCCCGGCGTGAGTCTCACGCTTCGTCGGCATGATCTGGAGGTCGACGTTGCGTCGTTCGGCAACCTGCAACAGGTGCCGGAGCTGCCCGCCCATGACTTCCTTGCCGCCGATCGGCCGTTCCAGAACGACCTGCTCGATCACCGCGCTGATCACCGGGATCGGGCTCCGGTCCAGCAGCCGCTGTCGCTCCAGCCGAGCTGCAACCCGCTCCTCGATCTGCTCCTCGTCGAGGATCGGCCTGCTGCTGCGGAACACCGCCCGCGCATAGTCCTCGGTCTGGAACAGACCGGGGATGACGTGGTTCTCGTAGACCCCAAGCTGGGCACACTCCGCCTCGTACTTCGCGTACTCCTCGAACCAGTCCGGGAACTTGCTCTGCACGATGTGCTTCGCCGCCTCCCGTAGCAGCCCTCCCCCATCGCACAGCTCCTCCGCCGCGTCGATGAGCTGGAACGACGGCTTTCGCCGTCCCTGTTCAACCGAACAGATCATGTCCACCGAGTACTTCGCCGCCTCGGCGAGTCGTTCCCTGCTCACGCCCGCGCGCCTGCGCACCGCTTGCAGCACCGCTCCGAACATCCGCATCGTCGCCGACTTGGACCGGGCTTGCCTGCCGTCCGACATGCTTCTCCCTCCCGGCATTCCCCCGCAGTCGCGTACCGAACCGGGGGTCCACCTCCAGTCACTGGTCAGGCTAGGCACGATCACCCATCGTGTTCGCCGTGAAAGACGAAACTCACCCACCAACCTCAACAATTGCCTTCCGTCCAGAGTGGGTTCCGCTGGCAGGACACCACCTGTGGCGCTGCGGCGTGCACTTCGACGCCGTGCGCGCCCAGGGCGTGCAGGGTGAAGAGTTCGCCCTGCAGCTCATCGAACGCGCCGCGCCCGACCCCGGGCCGGTGGTGTGCGAGGCGAAGGGGTTCCGCTGGACGTACTTCCTGCTGCCGCCGGGCACGGCGAAGAACTACCCGTGGCCCGTGGGCGTCCAGTGGTTCAGCGGGACGCGCACGATCGCGTACATCGGGGTACCCGCGTTGACGGGGAACACGTGGCCGTTGCTCTGGTACTCGCGTCCGACGCGAGCGGCGCCGTTCGTGGACCCGAAGACGCTGCACAACGTGATGGATCCGGCAGGTCCGATTCCCCGCTTGTGAGGTCCGTGAAGCACGGCAAGCCTGGCGCAATGCCTTCCAGACATGTACGTCATGTACGCAGAGCCGTCGGTTCGCTCGTCGCGGGCCTCGCGTTCGTGGCCGGGGCCGGGGCCGGAATGGCCTCGGCCGCGAGCGCCACGCCCGCCGACCCGCCCGGCTGCACCCGGAGCGCCTTACCGGACGGCGGAGTTCACATCGTGTGCGTCCAGGGCGTCCCCGCCGGTACGTCCCTCAACGGCACCGACAAGGCGGACATCATCGAGGTCAGCGGCGGCGACGCGCATCTGAACGGCGCTGTCAACGGCCTCGGTGGGGACGACGTCATCACCGTCGACAGGATCCGCGCGAGCGGCGGCAGCTTCGAGATCCGTGGCTCCATCGACGGCGGTGACGGCGACGACCGGATCACCGTGACCGACCAGGACAGGTTCAGCGTCGAGGGCCCCATCCACGGCGGCGCGGGCGACGACACCATCACCACTGGAGGCGTGTCGTTCCGGGGGCTCATCGACGGTGGGGCCGGGGACGACAGAATCACCACCGGCGGCGTGCACAGCGCCGTGATCGACGGCGGCGAAGGAAACGACACCCTCCAGCTCGCCGCCTACGTCGTACCCGCGTACGACAAGTCGAGCCGCCTCGACGGCGGGCCGGGCAACGACACCATCACGGTCGGGTCGCTCAGCGGCCCGCTCCACGGCGGCCCGGGTGCGGACGAGATCATCGTGAACGGGATCGGCCGCCTGACGGGCCGCCTCATCAGAACCGTCACCGTCGACGGCGACGAGGGCGCCGACGTCATCCGCCTCGGGGCGATCGGCGTCGACGACGGGGAACTCCCCGGTCTCGTCCGTGGGGGTGCCGGGGCCGACCTCATCGAGGTGCCGTCCGTCGGGCAGGGCAGGAGTGCCATGGTCTCCGGGGACGACGACGATGACGTCATCCAGGGGCCGGGCGGTACCTCGGTCGTCGTCGGCCAGTACGGGACCGTCGACGGCGGGCGTGGCGACAACCTCTGCCGCACCGACAACCGGGCCGGCGGCACCGTCACCAACTGCGGGACGGTGTGAGGACCGTGAACCTCAGAAGGCTCTCAGCCACCCTCGCCCTCGCCGTGACCGCCGCCCTGTCGGCGTCACCCGCGCACGCGGCGCACGCGGCCCCCGCCGCTCCCGCCGCCACCGCCGACCCCGCCGATCCGCCCGGCTGCGTCCGCTACCCGCTGTCCGGCGGCGGCGAGCGCATCGTCTGCGCGCAGGGGATCCCCGCCGGCACGACTCTCAACGGCACCGACAAGGCGGACATCATCGAGATCCCCCTCACCGGCGCCGGGACCGGCATCGTCCGCGGCACGGTCAACGGCCTGGGCGGCGACGACATCATCACCGTCCACCAGGTCCTGTCCGGCAGCGTGAACGGCGGTGACGGCGACGACGAGATCACCGTCACCGGTAAGGGCGACAAGTACGGCGACGAGAACGTCAGGGGCACGGTCGACGGAGGGGCGGGCGACGACACCATCTCGACCGGCGGCGTCATCCTGGGAACGGTCAGCGGCGGTGACGGCAACGACGTCATCGAGACCGGCTCTGTCGCCGTCAACAGCACGATCAGCGGTGGCGCGGGCCACGACACGATACGTGTCACGGAACTCGACAAGAGCGGGCGGTTCGACCGCTCCGTCGTCAAGGGAGGTGACGGCAACGACACCATCGTCATCGAAAGCGCGGACGGCACCGTGGACGGCGGCAAGGGCAACGACTCGATCACCGTCGACAGGGTGGAGGGCCGCGGGTACGGCCACCAGCTCCAGATCTGGGGCGGCGAGGGCGACGACACCATTCGCACCGGCGCCTTCGGTGGAACCGAGACGAACGCCGGAAGCATCGACGGGGGTCCGGGCGCCGATGTCATCGAGGTGCCGGAGATCGGGCAGGTCAACCCCGCCTCCGTCGTGGGCGGTGACGGCGACGACATCATCCGGGGACCGGGCGGCACGGCCCTGGTCGTCGGCCCGCACGGCACCGTCGACGGCGGCGCGGGCCTGAACACCTGCAGCACCGACAACCGCTTCGGCGGGGCCGTGCTCAACTGCCGGGCGGCGTAACGCCCTCGAGCGCCTGCCCGGGACGCCCGGGACGTCGCCTCAGACGTCGCGGGGGACGCTCCGGGCCCGCATGGTCATCGGGCCGCCGATCTCGGCGGCCATGACGCGGCCGGCTTCCTCGGCGAGCTGCTCCTCGGGGTCGATGGCGTCCGTGTCGAGGCCGTCGAGCTCGGCCAGCGGCTGGTCGAGGCGGACGTGCGCGACGAGCGACTGGAGGGCGCGCAGGCAGGCGGAGGCGGTGGGGCCCCAGTTGGAGAGGTAGGAGAACTGCCACCACCACAGGGCCTCGCTGACGCGGCCGTCACGGTAGTGGGCCATGCCGTGGCGGAGGTCGGTGATGATGTCGGCGAGGTCGTCCGAGATCCGGGAGGCGACGGGCGCGCTGCGCGGGACGTAGGGGTCGAAGACCTCGGAGTAGACGTCGACCGGGTCGAGCATGGTGGCGAACCGCTCGCGGAGCTCGTCGACGTCCGGCTCGGGGCCGACGTCGGGCTCGTAGCGCTCGTCGGGGACGAAGTCCTCGTGGGCGCCGAGGCGGCCGCCGGTGAGGAGGAGCTGGGAGATCTCCAGGAGGAGGAAGGGCACGGCGCTGTCGGGCTCGTCGCCTCGGGAGACCTCGGTGACGGCCACGATGAAACTCTCGATCGAGTCCGAGATCGAGACGGCGAAGTCGCCGGGATCGCGCTTGGCGTCGTGCAGCGTTGCGTCAGACATCGAGAAGTCTTCTCCCTTCGAAGGCACGGCCGAGCGTGACCTCGTCGGCGTATTCAAGGTCCCCACCCACGGGCAGACCGCTGGCCAGCCGGGTGACCTTCAGCCCCATGGGCTTCACCATGCGCGCGAGGTACGTGGCGGTGGCCTCGCCCTCGAGGTTGGGGTCGGTGGCCAGGATCAGCTCGGTGACCGTGCCGTCCGCGAGCCGCGCCAGCAGCTCGCGGATCCGCAGGTCGTCCGGGCCGACGCCCTCGATGGGGCTGATCGCCCCGCCGAGCACGTGGTAGCGGCCGCGGAACTCACGCGTCCGCTCGATGGCGACGACGTCCTTGGGCTCTTCCACGACGCAGATGACCGCGAGGTCGCGGCGCGGGTCCTGGCAGACCCGGCAGCGCTCCTCCTGCGCGACGTTGCCGCAGACCGCGCAGAAGCGGACCTTGGCCTTCACCTCGGTCAGGGCGTGGGCGAGCCGGCGGACGTCGGCGGGCTCGGCCTGAAGGATGTGGAAGGCGATCCGCTGCGCGCTCTTGGGACCGACGCCGGGCAGCCTGCCCAGCTCGTCGATGAGGTCCTGGACCACGCCTTCATACACGGATCGGGTTCTCCTTCGTCTTCAGTTTCTTCGGTTTGAGCGGTTTTAGCGGTTCGAGCGGTTCGAGCGGTGAGGGTCAGAACGGGAGACCCGGGATGCCGCCGCCGCCCAGGCCCTGGGCAAGGGGGCCGAGCTTCTGCTGCTGCATCTTCTGGGCGGTCTCGTTGGCGTCACGCACGGCGGCCACAACGAGGTCCGCGAGGGTCTCGGTGTCCTCCGGGTCGACGGCCTTGGGGTCGATGACCAGGTTCTGGAGCTCGCCGGCACCGGTGACGGTGGCCTTCACCAGGCCGCCGCCGGCCGTGCCGTCGACGAGGGTGCGCGCCAGCTCCTCCTGAGCCTTGGCGAGGTCCTGCTGCATCTTCTGGGCCTGCTGGAGCAGCTGCTGCATGTTGGGCTGACCACCGGGGAACAAGGTTTCGCTCCTGGCTCTCGACGACTCAATGCGTTCCGAGGCATTCCGAAGCGTTCCGAACGCTTCATGCTTCGGTAGCCCGAGCCTACGTGCTCACCGGGCGGTACGCCCTACGCCGCAGGAAGGAGAAGGGGCGCGCGCGGGCGATTTGCGCTGCGCGCGCCCCTGACCTGCGGTTTCGTGCCCGCCTGTTGGCTATTTCGTCGGCTGTTCGTCGGCTGTTCGTTGGCTGCCGGTTGGCGCTTCGCCGGCTGTCGGCCGGCTATTCGTTGGCGATTTCCTCGATGACGGTCGCTCCGAGCTCGCGCACGATCAGGTCGTGGCCGGTCAGGGCGGTGTCGTCGAGATCCGGGTCGTCCTCGGCGGGGATGTCGTCCTCGGGGGCGACGGGCGGGGCCTCGGGCTCGGCGGCGGCGCCGTACCGCTGTGCGGGGCCGGAGGGGGATGCCGGGGCGGCGGCCGAGGGTGCCGGGGTGGCCTGGGCGGGGGATGCGGCCTGCTGCGGAGGCGCGGCCGGGGCGGGGGCCTGGGCCGTGGGGGCCGCCTGGGGGCGGGCGTAGGCGGGGGCCGAGGGGGCGGCGGGGGCGCCGCCGTAGCCGCCACCACCACCGCTGTAGCCGCCGCCGAAGCCGGTGGAGCCGCCGCCGGGCGGGTTGGCGCCGCCGGAGGGGTCGACGATGAGCTCGGTCTTCCACTGGAGACCGAGATCGCCGAGGGCCTGCCGCAGAACGTCCTCGCTGCCGCTGTTGGCGAAGCTGTCGCGCGCGCCGGCGTTGGAGAAGCCGACCTGGAGCGTGATGCCGTCGCAGCCGGCGACCTGGGCGTTCTGGCTGAGCAGGATCCAGGTGAAGCGGCGGCGGTTCTTGACCGCCTCCAGGATGTTGGGCCAGAGCTGACGCGCCTGGGAGGCGTCGCCCTGCGGGGCGCCCACGGGCCCGCCCGTGGGCGCGGCGGGGGCGGCTGCCGCCGCCGGGGCGGAGGGTGCGCCGGGCGCGGCGCTCGTGGGCCAGGCGCCGGCCTGGGGGGCGGAGGGCTGCGGAGCGGGAGCCGAGCCGGGTGCGGCAGCCGTCGGCCAGGCGCCGGGCTGCGAGCCGGGGGCGGCAGGGGCCTGACCCTGGGGGGCGGGAGCGGCGGTCGCCGCCCCGGTACCGGCCGGCCACGCGCCGGCCTGGCCGCCGGAGGCGGCGGGGGCACCCGCGCCGCCCTGGGCCGGGGCAGCCGCCGGAGCGGCGCCCGCCAGCCAAGCACCCGCCTGGCCGGACGCGCCGGACGGAGCCCCCGCAGCAGCCGGGCCTGCCCCAGCAGCCGGACCCTGGCCCTGGGCGGCCGCCGGAGCGGCGCTCGT
>NZ_JBTOLC010000028.1:0-81289 GCF_054551825.1 Streptomyces sp. L500 | reverse complement strand
TGCCGGAAGTCCACGGAGACGGCGTCCAGGGCGACCACCTGGGTCTCGCCCTGGCCGTAGACCTTGGTCAGGTCCGTGGCGCGGGCGGCCACAGCGGTGCTGCTGCGGACGGCGGTCGGGGCGCCGAAGGGCATGGTGGTCACGGTGGGGCCTCTCCTGTCGGGACGGCGGGCTCCGGGACTCGTCGTCCTCGGATTCAGGGCACGTACACCATGGTCCGATGCGCTTCGGCCGCCGGGATCAGCCGTAGCTCCCGTTCCCGGGACAGTCTCCGGAGGTATGCCGGGAGGGGCCTGTCATCCCTGGGTAGGAGACAGACCCTTACCGAGGGCGACGAGATTGCGACAATTCCGGTTCACCGTGAGGGCGGGGTGGTGAACGGCGGAGATCGGCCCCTGGCATGTGCCAAAGGCGCCATCCAGGCACTGACGGGGGCTCAGTTGCCCATAAAATAAGACAACCTCGGGTCGATGTTCCGCTGTTTGGGGGGCGTGCCCCGGCTAGGCTCGTGCTGCTCTCCTTGATGGGGAGGCTCGCGCGCCTCACCGCCGGGCTGCCCGAGAGCCCCCCGCCCGGATGGTGGAATGCAGACACGGCGAGCTTAAACCTCGCTGGCCCTCGGGCCGTGCCGGTTCAAGTCCGGCTCCGGGCACCTCATCACTTCGCGATCGCTCGGCGAGCCCCGTATTGGTGTGGCCATCGCGTTAAGAGTGCCGCAATTCGAGGCTCTCCCGGAACCGGCCGCCGCCGGTCCGCGTTGTCCGGTACGGGGTCCGGCGAAGAAAAGATCGTCCCGTAGCAGGAGGGCCTTTTCTTTGCTCCCCTATTACCCTTGACGCCAAGGCCGCGCAGGGTGGCCACGGAGGAGTGAGATGAGGAGCAGCAACCCGGTCTTCTCGCGACGGGGGTTCAGCCGCGACAACAGCGGTTACGCGGGCTTCGGCGCGGGAGCGCAGGCCGGGGCCGCGTCCCAGGGGAACCCGTACGCGAGCGACCAGTACGCCGGGAACCCGTACGCCCAGCCCAGCAACCCCTACGCGGCGAACCCGTACGCGCAGGGCGGGCCGGATCTCCAGCAGGGCCACCCGCAGGCCCCGTCGCGGGCCGCCGGCCGGATGACGATCGACGACGTCGTCACGAAGACCGGCATCACGCTGGGCACGGTGATCGTCGCCGCCGGCGCCGCCTGGGCGCTCTCGCTGCCCGTCGGCGTGGGCTTCGGCGCCGCGATCGTCGCCATGGTGCTGGGCCTGATCCAGTCGTTCAAGGCCAAGCCCTCCCCGGCGCTGATCCTGGCCTACGCGGCCTTCGAGGGCCTGTTCCTCGGCGTGATCAGCAAGTACTACAACGCGATCGCCTATGGCGCCCCGATGCAGGCCGTGCTGGGCACGATGGCCGTCTTCGCGGGTGTCCTGATCGCCTACCGCACCCGGATCATCCGGGTCGACCGCCGTTTCACGCGCTTCGTGATCGGCGCCTCGATCGGTTTCCTCCTGCTGATGGTCGCGAACTCCCTGTTCGCGGTCTTCGGCGGCGGTGACGGTCTGGGCTTCCGCAGCGGTGGTCTCGGTATCGCGGTCGGCGTTGTCGGTGTGCTGCTGGGCGCCGCCTACCTGGCGCTCGACTTCAAGCAGATCGAGGACGGCGTGGCCTATGGCGCTCCCCGCGAGGAGTCCTGGCTGGCGGCCTTCGGTCTGACGTTGTCGCTCGTCTGGATCTACACGGAGATCCTCCGGATCATCGCGATCCTGAACAACGACTAAAACCATCGCGTGGATATATCCACGCCGTGTGACAGGGCCCGGGAAGGCGTCGCCTTCCCGGGCCTGTTCCGTTCGCGGGGCGCGTGGCTCAGCCCAGCTTTCGCGCCGCTCGTCGGAGGTCGTACTCGTGGACGATGGCCTTCGCGTGGCCGTAAGCGAGATTGTGCTCGCCGCGCAGCCAGCTGACCTTCTCCTCGAAACGGAACAGGGAGGGGCCTTCTTCGACCGTGCGCAGCCAGTCCGCGACTTCGCGGCCGGTGCACTGGGGGATTCGGGAGAGCAGGTTCCGGTGGGTCTTGTCGGAGAAGACGTGGGACATCGGCGCCTCCGGACGCGTCGAATGATGGTCCTTCATGTCACCGTGCCCGAGTGTTCAAGCGTTGGCAACAGTCGGTGGGCGGCGCATAGTCTCGTGGCGTGGATGATGTGACACCTCTTCTGGCCGCCGTGGACACCTTCGCCGACCGGCTGCGGACCCTGCCGCAGTCCCGGCTCAGCCGGGGAGCGGCGGCGGAAGCGCTGGCCCTGGCCCGGGAGCTCGCCGCGTGGACCCAGCGGATCGAGGAGCCGGACGCCCCGGCGGTACGGGAGATGCCGGACGCGGGGATGTTCGCCGTGGCCGACCAAGTGGCGGTGGCCGGCCATGATTTGGCCGAAGCGCTGCTCGCCTCCGGCGGGGTCACGGAAGGCGTGGCCCGGGCCGTGGGGCTGGTCGAGGAGGCCGCGGGGCGCTGCGGACTGTGACCTCGCGCGGTGGGGTGGTGCCCCGAAGGGGCGCGGGGCCGCGACACCATGCGGCTCCGCCGCGCGGGCGCGACCGGCCACGATGCACCCGCAGACGGCTGACCGGACGTCCAGCGGGTCGCTAGAGCGACGCGATGACGCGGTCGGCCAGCACGTAGACCGTGCCCGACTCGCACTCGAAGGTCAGGGCGTAGGCGCCGGAGACCCCGGAGCCGCCCAGCAGCACGGGCGCGTCACCGGCCCGCAGGGCCTCGGCGAGGCGCTCGGCGGTCTCGCGGTGCCCGGGGGTCATGCAGACCGTGGTGCCGTCGGCGAAGACGTAGACGTCGAGGGTGCCCAGCGGGCCGGGACGGACGTCCGCGAGCGGCACGCCGTCGTCGGCGAGCTCGGTGAGGCGCTCGACCGTGCGCTCGTGGTCGGTGACGGCCGAGGCAGCGGGGGTGAAGTCGGGGTGCGAGGGGTGGCGGCGGCGGGCCGCCGCCAGCTCCGGGGAGTCCGCGGCCTCCGACTCGAGGTCGGCCAGCGGGTCCAGCCCGGTGAAGTCCAGCCCGGCGAGATCGGCCTGGCGGGGCAGGAACAGGCCGTCGTCGAGGCCGGGCAGGACGACCGGCAGCGAGGGCGCGTCGGTGGCCCCGGCCAGGTCGCGGGCCTCCTGGGCGGCCCAGAACGCCCGGGCCTCGGCCAGCTCGCGCTCCCGCTCCTCCGCGAGCGCGTCGGCGACGGCCGCGCGTATCTCGGCGAGCTCCGCGACGGGCGCGGTACGGGCGGCGGGCACGGCGCCGCGTTCCGCGGCGCCGGCCGTGGCGGCGGCGAGTTCCTCGCGCAGGGCGGTGATCTGCCGGCGCAGACCGCGAGTGCTGTGCAGGGCGGCGGCGCCCGCGGCCGTGGCGGCGGCAGCGCCCATCAGCAGGGCAAGGGACATGGCGCTCACTGACGTACTCCCGGTTGCTTGGATCCCCCGAATTCCTACCTCAGCTTCGCGCATGCCTCCGGAGGCCCACAGTGCAAAACGTCAGCAACCGGACGGGACCAAGGGCCCGGACGTTGTTCCTTCAACCACCCTGACCTGGGGAAACGGATCTCCCCCGGGACGTTGGTCACATCCTGGGGGAGATTGGGTCACGTTTCGGCAAGGTGGCCGATAGATGCTCCCGGCAGTTGCCGCCCGGTGTTTTAGTTCAGCCGCTCGATCACCATGGCCATGCCCTGGCCGCCGCCCACGCACATCGTCTCCAGGCCGAACTGCTTGTCGTGGAACTGGAGCGAGTTGATGAGCGTGCCCGTGATGCGGGCGCCCGTCATGCCGAAGGGGTGGCCGACGGCGATGGCGCCGCCGTTGACGTTCAGCTTGTCGATGTCGATGCCCAGGTCGCGGTAGGAGGGGATGACCTGCGCGGCGAAGGCCTCGTTGATCTCGACCAGGTCGATGTCGCCGATGGTCAGCCCCGCCCGTCGCAGCGCCTGCTCGCTGGCCTCCACCGGGCCGTAGCCCATGATCTCGGGGGAGAGCGCGGAGACGCCCGTCGAGACGATCCGGGCCAGGGGGGTGAGGCCCAGCTCGCGCGCCTTGGTGTCCGACATGATCACCAGGGCGGCGGCGCCGTCGTTGAGCGGGCAGCAGTTGCCCGCCGTGACCAGGCCGTCGGGGCGGAAGACGGGCTTGAGGCCCGCCACGCCGTCCAGGGTGACGCCCGCGCGCGGGCCGTCGTCCTTGGAGACGACCGTGCCGTCGGGCAGCGTCACGGGGGTGATCTCGCGCTCCCAGAAGCCCTTCTTGATGGCTTCCTCGGCGAGGTTCTGCGAGCGGACGCCGAACTCGTCCATGTCCGCGCGGGTGACGCCCTTGAGGCGGGCCAGGTTCTCGGCGGTCTGGCCCATCGCGATGTAGGCGTCCGGGACCAGGCCGTCCTCGCGCGGGTCGTGCCAGCCCTCGCCGCCCCGCTCGGCGCGGGCGGCCGTGCGGGCCTCGGCGTCGGCGAAGAGCGGGTTGTGGGTGCCGGGCATGCCGTCGGAGGAGCCGTTGACGGACCGGGAGACCATCTCGACGCCCGCCGAGATGAAGACGTCGCCCTCGCCGGCCTTGATGGCGTGCAGCGCCATCCGGGAGGTCTGCAGGGACGAGGCGCAGTAGCGGGTGATCGTGGTGGCGGGCAGGTGGTCCATGCCCATCTGCACGGCCACGACGCGGCCGAGGTTGTGGCCCTGCTCGCCGCCGGGCAGACCGCAGCCGAGCATCAGGTCGTCGATCTCGCGCGGGTCGAGCCCGGGGATCTTGGCGAGCGCGGCCTGGATGATCGTGGCGGTGAGGTCGTCGGGCCGCAGCTCCTTCAGGGAGCCCTTGAAGGCGCGACCGATCGGGGAGCGGGCGGTTGAGACGATCACGGCTTCGGGCATCACGGCTCCAGTTGCGCGGGAACGAAGACTCCCCGGAAGTTACCCGCAAGTACGGCCCGGGTCACGGTCTCCGGGCTGTGACGCCGGACTCTTTCCAGTATGGGCGGGCCGTTCCCCGTCCGGAGCGACCTCCGGGCCCGTCGGCAGCCGCCGCCGCTTGCGGTGCTTGAGCAGCGCCCAGCGGCCCCGGGCCGTGACCTCCGTGCCGCCCTCCGCGGCCGCCTCGGCGGCCGCCCTGGCCAGCGGCAGGATGCCCTCGCGGCGCGCCGCGTCCGGCCGTTCCTCGTCCTCGGGCCAGAGCCCCAGCGTCGCGCAGAGCGTGGGCAGCACGGCCATGGCGGCGGTGGCGTAACCCTCGGCCGAGGGGTGGTAGTTGTCGGGCCCGAACAGCTCCCGGGGGTTGGCCTCGAACTCCGGCCCCAGCAGATCGCCCAGCGAGACCGTCCGGCCGCCCGCCGACAGCACCCCGATCGTCTGCGCCGCCGCGAGCTGCCGGCTCAGCCGCCGGGCCAGCCAGCGCAGCGGCTGGTAGACGGGCTCGATCGTGCCCAGGTCGGGGCAGGTGCCGACCACCACCTCGCAGCCGGCCTCCCGCAGTCTGCGCACGGCCTCCGTGAGCAGCCGGACGGAGCGGGTGGCGGGCACCCGGTGGGTGACGTCGTTCGCCCCGATCATGATCACGCAGACGTCGGGGAGCCGCTCCGGATCACAGAGGATCTGGGTGACCTGCCGCTCCAGGTCGTAGGTCTGCGCCCCGGACAGCGCCACGTTGCGCAGCTCCACGGGCCGCTCGGCGACCGCCGCGAGCCCCGAGGCCAGCAGGGCGCCCGGGGTCTGCCGGGGCCGGTGCACCCCCTGGCCCGCCGCCGTGGAGTCGCCCAGCACGCCCAGCAGCAGCGGCTCCCGCCCCAGCCCGTGGACGAACGCGGAGCCGTAACGGCCGTCCGCGTGCGGCGGGGTGCCGCCGGAGCCGCCGACGACCCGCCGGGCCAGCGCCACCTCCGTGATCAGCACCCCGAGCATCGCCCCGCCGAGCAGGCCGACCCCGCCGCCTCCGTACGCCGCAGCGGCCGCGATCCGTCGCGCGGCCCTCGCCCTCAGCATGGACACCGGACAGCCTCCTCAGCGCTTACGAAAGCCGGTTTACAAACGCTTCACAAAAGCTTCATGAACCCGGCGCGCCCTTGCCAGTGCGCGCTATGAGCAGGTTGCCCCGCGCACTCGCCTCCGCAACGCGCCGTTGGAGCGGTGGCAGGCGCTCTAGGCTGGCGGTATGGGCACGCGACGACCGCTAGTGCCCCCGACCGCGGAGATCACCGTGCAGTATCACGATTCGATGATTGAGCTCGTTGGCAACACCCCGCTCGTCAAGCTCAACCATGTGACCGAAGGCATCAAGGCGACCGTCCTCGCCAAGGTGGAGTACTTCAACCCCGGTGGATCGGTGAAGGACCGCATCGCCGTGCGGATGATCGAGGCCGCCGAGAAGTCCGGTGAGCTCAAGCCGGGCGGCACGATCGTGGAGCCCACCTCGGGCAACACGGGCGTGGGTCTCGCGATCGTGGCGCAGCAGAAGGGCTACAAGTGCATCTTCGTCTGCCCTGACAAGGTTTCCCAGGACAAAATCAACGTACTGCGGGCTTACGGGGCCGAGGTCGTCGTGTGCCCGACCGCCGTCGACCCCGAGCACCCGGACTCGTACTACAACGTCTCCGACCGCCTCGTGCGCGAGACGCCCAATGCCTGGAAGCCCGACCAGTACAGCAACCCCAACAACCCGCTCTCGCACTACCACTCCACCGGTCCGGAGCTCTGGGAGCAGACCGAGGGGAAGATCACCCACTTCGTCGCGGGCGTGGGCACGGGCGGCACGATCAGCGGCACCGGCCGGTACCTCAAGGAGATCAGCGGCGGCAAGGTCCAGATCATCGGCTCCGACCCCGAGGGCTCGGTGTACAGCGGCGGTTCGGGCCGCCCGTACCTGATCGAGGGCGTCGGCGAGGACTTCTGGCCCTCCGCCTACGACGGCACGGTGACGGACCGGATCGTCGCGGTCTCCGACAAGGACGCCTTCCAGATGACGCGCCGCCTTGCCAAGGAGGAGGGCCTGCTGGTCGGCGGCTCCTGCGGCATGGCGGTCGTCAGCGCCCTGGAGATCGCGAAGGACCTCGGCGAGGACGACGTCGTGGTGGTGCTCCTGCCGGACAGCGGCCGCGGCTACCTGAGCAAGATCTTCAACGACGAGTGGATGGCCGACTACGGCTTCCTGGAGGAGCCCGGCGACGCCGCCCGCGTTGGCGACGTGCTGCGCCGCAAGGACGGCGGCATCCCCTCGCTCGTCCACATGCACCCCGAGGAGACGGTCGGTCAGGCCATCGAGGTGCTCCGCGAGTACGGCGTCTCGCAGATGCCCATCGTCAAGCCCGGCGCCGGCCACCCCGACGTCATGGCCGCCGAGGTCATCGGCTCGGTCGTCGAACGCGACCTGCTGGACGCGCTGTTCGCCCAGCGGGCCTCGCTCTCCGACCCGCTGGAGAAGCACATGAGCGCGCCGCTGCCGCAGGTCGGCTCCGGCGAGGCGGTCGGCGACCTGATGAACGTCCTCGGCACGGCGGACGCGGCCATCGTGCTCGTCGAGGGCAAGCCCAAGGGCGTCGTCAGCCGCCAGGACCTGCTCGCGTTCCTCGCCGAGGGCGGCAACGGCGGTACGAAGTAGTCACACCGCGGCCAACTACCGGCAACTACCGGCCCGTAAAAGGTACGTATGCGTCACGCGCACGCAGCGTGGACTTAACACGGGCCCGGCATAGTGAGGGGTGACGAGGCGGCAGGAACTCCGGAGCGGCTCCCGGACTCCAGAGCCGTCCGGACGCGGCACCGGATCCCGGCACCCGGGATCCGGCCCGCGCCCTCCGCGGGGACCGCCGTCGTCCCGACCCCGGCCACAACCGGGGTACGGCGGCCCCCGCGCTCGTTGTTTTCGGGCGGCGGGGCTGCACGGCGGCTGTGCGACGGCGCCCCGTAAGGGGCGCGGGGCAGCGTTCGATATGCGGCTGCCGCCGCGCGGGCGCGACAAACCCCCACCGGCCCGCAGGCGACCGGACCGCTCACGCGCCCCAGCCGTCGGAAGCCCGCTCCCGATCTTCGGCTGACCGCCGCCGCAGCGGCATCCGCGCCGCCTGGGCGACGTTCACCCCCACGATCCCCGCCCACGTCACGAGCAACCCCGCAAAATGCGCGTTGTACGCGGCGATCGCCGACAGCGGGATCGCCAGCACCAGCGACACCGCCGCGAACCCGAACCGCTCCCCGAAGCTCCCGGGCGCCGGCCCGTCACCCGGGACGCGCCCGGCCGCGCCACGAGCCGCACTCATCTGCCGCTCGGCGAGATGCCGCCTCACCTGGCGGTCCGCCGTCGCGTCCATCCGCCGGTCGATGCGCTCGCCGACCTTCTCCAGGAAGGAGTCGATGAGCTCCGCCTCGTACTCGGGCCCGAGCTCCTTGAGCGTGTGCGCGGTCGCGTCCAGTTCGCGGCGCAGCTCGGGGTCCTTCTGCAAGCCGGCCGGGCCGGGGACCGGGTCCTCGGCGCGACCGGGGTCCTTGGGGGCATCGGTGTCACGGGCCATCATGGCCACGACGGTACGGTCGGCGAGGGCCCCGCGTCAGTGGGGCCAGCACCCGTATCCGCAGAGGGGATGCCCCCCGGTCCGCCGGGGCCCCGTGGAAGGAGCGATTCCGTGCCCGAACCCCTGCTGTCGTCCCTGGCCGCGCCGGACGCCGCCGACCGTCCGGACGCCCTCACCATCGCGGGACGGTCCCTGTCGCGGGAGGAACTCCTGGGCGCGGCAGGGGCGGTGGCGGCCCGGATCGCCGGGGCCCCGTCCGTGGCCGTACGGGCCGTGGCGGAGCCCGAGACCGTCGTTGCCGTCGTCGGCGGGCTGCTCGCCGGGGTGCCCGTCGTACCGCTGCCGCCGGACGCAGGGCCCGCCGAGCGCGGCCACATCCTGCGCGACTCCGGCGCCGAACTGGTCCTCGGCGAGGACGTCCCCGTGGACATACGGGAACGCGGCACCTGGTCCGCGCCCGAGCCGGACCCGGAATCGACCGCCTTCGTGCTCTACACCTCCGGCACCACCGGCGCGCCCAAGGGCGCGCTCATCCCGCGCGGTGCGGTCGCGGCGGGCCTGGACGGGCTCGCCGAGGCCTGGAAGTGGACGGCCGAGGACACCCTCGTCCACGGCCTGCCGCTCTTCCACGTCCACGGCCTCGTCCTGGGCGTCCTGGGCGCCCTGCGCACCGGCTGCCGGCTGATCCACACCGGCCGCCCCACGCCGGAGGCGTACGCGGCGGCGGGCGGCAGCCTCTACTTCGGCGTGCCGACGGTCTGGTCGCGGGTGGCGCGCGACCACGGCGCCGCCCGGGCGCTCGCCGGGGCCCGGCTGCTGGTGTCGGGCAGCGCCGCCCTGCCCGCGCCCGTCTTCCGCGACCTGGAGGCGCTCACCGGGCAACGCCCCGTCGAGCGCTACGGCATGACGGAGACCCTGATCACCGTCGCCACCCGCGCGGACGGCGAGCGCCGCCCGGGCGCGGTGGGCCTGCCGCTGCCGGGCGTACGCACCCGGGTCGTGGGGACGGGGGAGGAGGGCGGCATCGGGGAGCTGGAGGTGTCCGGCCCGACGCTCTTCGCCGGCTACCTGGGCCGGCCGGAGGCGACGGCGGCCGCGTACACGGCCGACGGCTGGTTCCGCACGGGCGACATCGCCGCGATCGAGGAGGACGGCACCCACCGCATCGTGGGCCGGGCCTCCACCGACCTGATCAAGTCCGGCGGCTACCGCGTCGGCGCCGGCGAGGTCGAGAACGCCCTCCTGGACCACCCGGCCGTCCGCGAGGCGGCGGTCGTGGGGGTGCCCCACGACGACCTGGGGCAGGAGATCGTCGCCTATGTGGTGGCCGACGGGATCGCCGAACGCGAGCTGATCGACTTCGTGGCGGGCCACCTCTCCGTCCACAAGCGACCGCGCCGGATCCGCTTCATGGACGCGTTGCCGCGCAACGCCATGGGCAAGCCGCAGAAGAAGCTGCTGCCTCCGCTGTGAGGCGCGGTCCGGGAGCCGTACCCTGCATAATTCCATGCAGGGTACGGACCGGATGAATGACTGACCGAGGAGGGCTCATGAGCGAGACCGGGGGCGAGCCGGAGGCCACCGCGCGGCTGCAGAAGCTCTTCGAAGGGCACCGGCTGACGCCCACGCAGCGCCGCATCGCCCACTGCATGGTGCGCCGCTCGGCGGACGCGCCGTTCCTCTCCAGCGTCGAACTGGCCGAGCTCGCCGGGGTCAGCCAGCCGTCGGTGACCCGCTTCGCGGTCGCCCTCGGCTTCGACGGCTACCCCGCGCTCCGCCGCCACCTGCGCGACGTCGTCCCCGCCGCCGAGGCGCCCGCCGAGGACTCGTACAACGAGTACCAGCAGGCCGTACAGGCCGAGATCGACAACCTCCGCCACCTCGCCTCGCTGCTCGCCGACCCCGCCCCCGTCGCCCGGGCCGGCCGCCTGCTGGCCGCGTCGCGCCCGCTGCCCGTCCTCGGCCTGCGGGCCGCGACCGCCCAGGCGGCGGGCTTCGCCTACTTCGCGCGCAAGGTCCACCCCGACGTACGGCTCCTCGACGAGGGCGGCACGCTGCTCGTCGACCGCATCGACGCGGCCGTTCGCGCCGGGGCGAGCGCCCTGCTGTGCTTCGCGCTGCCGCGCCACCCGCGCGAGGTGGTGGACGCGCTGGAGTACGCGCGGGGGGCGGAGCTGACGGTCGTCACCGTCGCGGACTCCACATTCGCCCCCGTCGCGCGCCACAGCGACGTCCTGCTGCCGGCCGCCGTCGGCACGGGCCTCGCCTTCGACACGGCCTGCGCGCCGATGCTGCTGGGCCGGGTGCTGCTGGAGGCGATGTGCGACGCGCTGCCGGACGCGCAGGCGCGGCTGGAGGAGTTCGACGCGAAGGCGGCGGCGCGGGGCTTGTTCGTGGAGTGAGGACCGGGGGTTCGGGGGCGGAGCCCCCGAAAGAAGCGGCCCTAACGGGCGACCCGCACCTCCGGGAAGCGCCCCGACGGCCCGTCGAGCAAGTGGTCGTCCCGCCCCCGCAGGAAGCGGTCGAGGAACGACGCCACATACGCCCGCGTCACGGCCACGGCCCGTTCCCCCCGCACCGACCCGATGTCCCCCCGGACCGTCTCCTGCCGCACCACCCCCGCCCGCGCGAGCTGCGGCAGCAACGCCGCCGCGTCCGTGTACGCCCCGTGCTCCGACCCCGTGAGCGTCACATCGCCCCGCCAGCCGCCGCGACCGCGCGAGTGCTGCCACAGCGCCTTCCACGACGGCTGGCGCCCGTACTCGCCGGAATCCGCGGCGTCCGTGCCCATCAGCAGGAACGGCCGGTCCACCCCCTCCCGTGACACCGAGCTCATCCCTCCCGGCCCGGGGAACTCCATCGTCCCGTCCATGTTGACGGCCGCGCGGATACGCCGGTCGTCGTGCATGGCCTGGAGGGCCGTGAAGCCGCCCGCCGAGTGGCCCACCATCCCCACGCGCCGCAGATCCATGGCGGCGGCCAGACCGTGCGGCAGGGACAGCCGGCGTTTGTGGTCACCGAGCCGGTCCAGGACGAAACGGGTGTCGTCGACGCGCGCCTTCATCGCCTTGCGCAGCACCCGCCCCGGGTCCGTGCCGCGCTTCGCGGCGAGGCCGGGGAGCACGGAGCGCGCGAGGCGGCCGCCGGGGAGGGCGACCTCGGAGGAGTCGTAGGTGTGGTCGACCGTGACGACCACGTAGCCGCGCGAGGCCAGGTCCTCGACGAGCGACGTGTTCCAGGTCCGGGGATCGCCCAGGCCCGCCGAGTACAGCACGACCGGCCGTACGCCCGCCCCGCGCGCGACGGGAGCGTCCACGCGCGCGTGCGTCGTGGTGGCTGCCCAGTCCACGGCCCCGGCCGGCACGCGGTAGCCGAGGTGGCCGGAGCCGCCCGGCGAGCCGAAGTGGGCGGCAGCGCGCCGCTCCATGTGGGGCGCGGTGCGCGCGGCGGTCCGCCAGCCCGCGTGGGCCGCCGGGTACCAGAAGCCGACCATGACCTCGCGGTGGCCGTGCCCCGGGTGCCAGGGGTCCTCGCGGGAGGTGTCGACCAGGTGGCGGGTGGTGGTGCCGACGGGGAACGGGCCGGTCGGCTCGGGCAGCCGGACGTGGGCACGGGAGCCGGCCGGGGCCTGGGCCTGGGCCGAAGCCGGGCTCGCCGGGGCGCCGTCGACCGCCGCGCGGGCGTGGGGGGCGAAGGCCCCGAAAAAGCCGGTCAGGGCCAGCGCCCCCGCCGCCGCCAGCGCCCGTCGCCGCAGGGCCCGCTGGGCCCGCTCGTTCACCGGCATGTCCCGTCTCCTCCCACCGCTTCATCCACCGCTTCGTCCACCGCTTCGTCCACCGCTCCATCGGTAGGACGACCATAAGGACCGACGATGCGTCGACACGACATACGTGGGGGTCAACTCGCCTGTGATACCCGGGTATGACTCCAGTGGGCTACGGGCGCGCGCGGTTCTCAGCTCGCACTCAGAATCGTCGGCTAGCGTGCGGCCCGCAGTGACGACGACAAGACCGACGAGGAGGTCCGACGTGGGGCGCGGAGCGTATGCGCTGGCTCGTGTGGCCGTGATCGTGAGGGCGCCGGCGCGCTGGTTGTGGTGGCTCGGGCTGCTGAGCGCGGGCGCCGGTGCCGCGTTGCCGGAGCTGGTGCCGGTGCTCACCGGACGCCGGCTCGGGCTGGCGGCGGGCGGCGTCCTGTTCGTCGCCGCCGGGGCCCTGGCCTTCCTGGCGCGGCGCGGCCGGTACACGGAGCTGGCGGGCGGCGCGGAGCGCGCGGGCCGGGCCGTGTTCCTCCAGGACCGGGCCGTGTCGGCGCGGAACTGGCGGCGGACCCGGAGCTGGTGGCTGGCCGGCGCGTTCGTCGCCGCCACGGCCTCGTCGCTCGCGGTGCCCGTGGCGGCCGGGCTGGCGATGGCGGGCGCGGGCGCCGGGCTGTGGGCGAAGGCCCTGTGGCTGGGCGGCCTGGAGCGCCGGAGCGAGTCGCTGCTGTGGGTGCGCACGGAGCGGGCGCAGGGCAGCCCTGTGGCGGCGCCCGTACGCGGCTGGTTCACCACCGGCCTCGCCGCCGGGGACGCGCTGCCCGGCGGGGCCCGGCGGCGGGGCCGTCCGGTCCCGGGCGGGGCGGTGGTCAGCGCAGCGCGGTGAGGCCCACCGCGTGGGCGCCGCCGCTCTCGGCGACGAGCTCGTCGAGGGACTGCGGCGGCCGTACGGGCACGAAGCGCACGTCGACGGAGGGGGTCTCGGTGGCCCCTTCCGTCCGTTGGTGCTCCGCGTAGCCGTAAACCCCCGGACGGGGGAGCGTGTTGTACGCGAAGTGGTTCGAGAAGTAGTACGCGCCGGTGTCGAGGAGCGCGACATGGTCGCCCGCCTCCAGCCGGGGCAGCGACCGCCCGGTCGCGATCAGGTCCCCGGCGAAGCAGCACGGCCCGGCCACGTCCTGGCTCTCGGGCGCCCCGTCCTTCGGCCGTCCCCACGCGTCGTACACCGCCACGCGCAGCGGCCACGCCTCCGGCGCGAACACCGTGCGCACGGCCACCTGCGCGCCCGCGTGCGTCACCGCGATCCGGCGCCCGCCCGCCGACTTGGCGTACTCCACCCGGGCCAGCACCATCCCGCTCTTGGCCGGCAGCGACCGCCCGAACTCGGTCACCAGGCCGTAGCGCCCGTCGAACAGGCCGGGGACGGCCTCGGCGAGCAGCCGCGCGTACGCGGCGTGGGTGGGGGTGACGTCGTCGGAGGCGAAGTTGACGGGCAGGCCGCCGCCGATGTCCACGGACCGGACGCGCCGGGCGCCGACGTGCTCGTTGATCTCCTCGGCCAGCTCGTACACCGCCCGGATGCCGGCGGCCATCAGCTCCAGGGGGCAGCCCTGCGAGCCGACGTGCGCGTGGATCCGGGTGAGCCACGGCCGCTCGGCGTAGGCACGGACCAGCCACTCGCGCGCCCCCTCGTCACGCAGCGGGACCCCGAACTTCGACGTCGGCGTCGCGGTGCTGAGGGCGCTGATGCTGCCGCCGCCGACCTGGGGATTCACGCGCAGCCCGAGGGGCGGGACGGAGGCGGCCCCGGCACCGGAACCGGCGAGGAGTCCGTCCAGCCGGACCAGCTCCTCCCGGCTGTCGGCGTTGACGGCGACGCCGAGCGCCAGCGCCTCGCGCAGCTCGGCGGGGGTCTTGGCGGGGGAGTCCAGGACGGTCCGCGCGGGCGGCACGCCCGCCGCGCGGGCCAGCGCGAGCTCCCCGGGGCTCGCCACCTCGGCGCCCAGCCCCTCCTCGGCGAGCAGCCGCAGCACGGGCACCAGGGGCGCGGCCTTGACGGCGAAGGCGTGCAGCACGTCCGTACCGGGGGCGCTGACCTGCGCGAACGCTGTGTGGAGCGCGGCGGCGGCCGCTCTGATCCCCGGGACGTCCAGCAGACCCACGACGGGCCGGTCCGCCGTGACGATCCCTTGCCGGACGGCCGCCCGCACGGCCGCGTCCCGCCGCCGCGCGGCGCCATCACTCCCGTTGTCCACGTGACCCATACGCCCACTCCACCACCGCGCGGGAGCGACGGCCACGGTGCGCGTGCCATCGAGGCCGGCCGGCGGCCTGTCGACCAGGCGGCCTGTCGACCAGGCGGCCTGTCGACCAGAAAGTGTTGACTAGAGGTATTCAGACACCCAAACTGTGCAGTGTTCTATTCAGAACATGATGGAGAGAGCCAGGGAGGCAGCGCCCATGTCAGGACCGCGACCCGTGCGAGCACCGCGAGGCACCGAGCTGAGCACCCGGGGCTGGCAGCAGGAAGCCGCGCTGCGGATGCTCCAGAACAACCTCGACCCCGAGGTCGCCGAGCACCCCGACAAGCTCGTCGTCTACGGCGGCACGGGCAAGGCCGCCCGCGACTGGCGCTCCTTCGACGCGATGGTCCGCACCCTGCAGACGCTGAAGCAGGACGAGACGATGCTCGTCCAGTCCGGCCGCCCCGTCGGCGTGATGCAGACGCACGAGTGGGCGCCGCGCGTCCTCATCGCCAACTCCAACCTCGTCGGCGACTGGGCCAACTGGGAGGAGTTCCGCCGCCTGGAGGCCCTCGGCCTGACCATGTACGGGCAGATGACCGCCGGTTCGTGGATCTACATCGGCACCCAGGGCATTCTCCAGGGCACGTACGAGACGTTCGCCGCCGTCGCCGCCAAGAAGTTCAACGGCACGCTCGCCGGGACGATCACCCTGACCGCCGGCCTCGGCGGCATGGGCGGCGCCCAGCCGCTCGCCGTCACCATGAACGACGGCGTCGCGATCTGTATCGACTGCGACCCGCGCGCCATCGAGCGCCGCATCGAGCACCGCTACCTGGACGTCAAGGCCGACTCCCTCGACCACGCCCTCCAGCTGGCCGTCGAGGCGCGCGACGCCCGCCGTCCGCTGTCCATCGGCGTCCTCGGCAACGCCGCCGAGCTCGTCCCGCAGCTGCTCGCGATGAACGCGCCCATCGACATCGTCACGGACCAGACGAGCGCCCACGACCCGCTCGCCTATCTGCCCGTCGGCGTCTCCTTCGACGAGATGGCCACCTACGCGGCCGAGAAGCCCGCCGACTTCACGACCCGGGCCCGCGAGTCGATGGCGCGTCACGTGGAGGCCATGGTCGGCTTCCAGGACGCGGGCGCCGAGGTCTTCGACTACGGCAACTCCATCCGCGGCGAGGCCCAGCTCGCGGGCTACACCCGCGCCTTCGACTTCCCCGGCTTCGTCCCCGCCTACATCCGCCCCCTCTTCTGCGAGGGCAAGGGCCCCTTCCGCTGGGCGGCGCTGTCGGGCGACCCCAAGGACATCGCGGCCACCGACCGCGCGATCCTCGATCTCTTCCCCGAGAACGAGTCCCTGGCCCGCTGGATCAAGATGGCCGGCGAGCGCGTCCACTTCCAGGGCCTCCCGGCCCGCATCTGCTGGCTCGGCTACGGCGAGCGCGACCGGGCGGGCGAGCGCTTCAACGACATGGTCGCGAGCGGCGAGCTCTCCGCGCCGATCGTCATCGGCCGCGACCACCTCGACTGCGGCTCCGTCGCCTCGCCCTACCGCGAGACCGAGGCCATGCTCGACGGCTCCGACGCGATCGCGGACTGGCCGCTGCTCAACGCCATGGTCAACGTCGCCTCGGGCGCCTCCTGGGTCTCCCTCCACCACGGCGGCGGCGTCGGCATGGGCCGCTCCATCCACGCGGGCCAGGTCACGGTCGCCGACGGCACGCCGCTGGCCGGCGAGAAGATCCGCCGCGTCCTGACCAACGACCCGGGCATGGGCGTCATCCGCCACGTCGACGCGGGCTACGACATCGCGGACTCGGTCGCGGAGACCCGCGGTGTCCGCATCCCGATGCGGGAGCAGTCGTGACCCAGGCTGCGGGCAACCGTCCCGCAGGGCGGGACGGGTGGGCGCAACCGGACCACGGACCCGCACCCGTGAACGCGCCGTCGTTCCACGAGATGTGGCGCGACCTCGCGCCCATCGGCCGGAACCCGGAAAGCGGCGGCTACCGCCGCTACGCCTGGACCGGCGCCGACGCCGACTGCAGATCGTGGTTCCGCGCCCAAGCGGAATCGCGCGGGCTGACCTACGAGGCCGACCGCAACGGCAACCAGTGGGCCTGGCTCGGCGACCCCACCGCCGGCGACGCCGTCGTCACCGGCTCCCACCTCGACTCCGTCCCCGACGGCGGCGCCTTCGACGGCCCCCTCGGCGTCGTGTCGTCCTTCGCCGCGCTCGACGAGCTCCGCGCCCGCGGCGCGAAGCCCGGCCGCCCCCTCGCCATCGTCAACTTCGGCGACGAGGAGGGCGCCCGCTTCGGCCTCGCCTGCGTCGGCTCGCGCCTGACCGCCGGGCAGCTCACCCGCGAGGCGGCCCACGCCCTCCGGGACGGCGACGGCGTCTCCCTGGCCCAGGCCATGGAGCGCGCCGGATACGACCCCGAGGCCATCGGCCCCGACCCAGAACGCCTCGCCCGCGTCGGCGCCTTCGTCGAGCTCCACGTCGAGCAGGGCCGCGCCCTCGCCGACACCCCGCACCCCGTGGGCGTGGCGTCAGCGATCTGGCCGCACGGCCGCTGGCGGTTCGACTTCCACGGCGAGGCCAACCACGCCGGCACCACCCGCCTCGACGACCGCCGCGACCCGATGCTGACGTACGCCAACACCGTGCTCGCCGCCCGGAAGAAGGCCCGGCTCGCCGGCGCCCTGGCGACCTTCGGGAAGGTCGCCGTCGAGCCGAACGGCGTGAACGCCATCGCCTCCCTCGTCCGCGGCTGGCTGGACTCCCGCGCCGCCGACGAGGAGACGCTGGCCGCCGTCGTCGCCGAGATCGAGCAGGCGGCCGTCGAGCGCGGCGGCCGCGACGGCGTGGACGTCCGGGTGACCCGGGAATCCTTCACCCCGGTCGTCGAGTTCGCCCACGACCTGCGCGACGAACTCGCCAAGCTCCTGGGCGGCGCGCCCGTACTGCCCACGGGCGCCGGGCACGACGCCGGTATTTTGTCCGGCGTCATCCCCACGGCCATGCTGTTCGTACGGAACCCCACCGGCGTCTCCCACTCGCCCGCCGAGACGGCGACCGAGGACGACTGCGTGGCCGGAGTGACCGCACTCGCCGACGTACTGGAGGGCCTGGCGTGCAGGTGACCTACTGGGCCGAGCACGCGTGGCTCGGCACCCACGTCGAGCCCGGCGTGGCCATCGAGGTGACGGGCGGCCGGATCACGGCCGTCCGCACGGCCGTCCCGGCCCCGCCCCCGGGCGCGACGACCCTGCGCGGCCTGACGCTCCCCGGGCTGGCCAACGCCCACTCCCACGCCTTCCACCGCGCCCTGCGCGGCCGCACCCAGGTGGGCAGCGGCACCTTCTGGACGTGGCGCGACGTGATGTACGGCGTCGCCGACCGGCTCACCCCGGACTCGTACTTCGCCCTCGCCCGCGCCACGTACGCGGAGATGGCCCTCGCCGGCATCACCTGCGTCGGCGAGTTCCACTACCTCCACCACGGCCCCGGCGGCACCCCCTACGCCGACCCCAACGCCATGGGCGAAGCCCTGATCGCGGCCGCCGCCGAAGCCGGCATCCGCATCACCCTCCTCGACACCGCCTATCTGTCCTCGGGCTTCGGGGAGCCCCCCAACCACCACCAGACGCGCTTCTCCGACGGCACGGCCGACGCCTGGGCCGAGCGGGCCGCCGCCCTCAAGCCCGCCGGCCACGCCCGGATCGGCGCGGCCGTCCACTCGGTGCGCGCCGTGCCCGCCGACCAGCTGACGACCGTCGCCGACTGGGCGAAGGAGCGCGAGGCCCCCCTCCACGTCCACCTGTCCGAGCAGACCGCCGAGAACGACGCCTGCCTCGCCGCGCACGGCCGCACCCCCACCCGACTGCTCGCCGACCACGGCGTGCTCGGCCCGCGCACCTCCGCCGTGCACGCCACGCACCTCACCGACGAGGACATCGCGCTCCTCGGCGGCGCGGCGTCCACGATCTGCATGTGCCCGACGACCGAGCGGGACCTCGCCGACGGCATCGGCCCCGCCGTCGCCCTCCAGCGGGCCGGCAGCCCGCTGTCCCTGGGCAGCGACAGCCACGCCGTCATCGACCTCCTCGAAGAGGCCCGCGCGATGGAGCTCGACGAACGGCTGCGCAGCCGCACGCGAGGCCACTGGACCGCCGCCGCGCTGCTGCGCGCCGCCACCGAGGACGGGCACGCCTCGCTGGGCTGGGCCGACGCGGGCCGCATCGAGCCGGGCGCCCTCGCCGACCTCACGACCGTCGCGCTGGACTCCGTCCGTACCGCGGGGCCGGCTCCGCGCCACGGGGCCGAGACGGCCGTATTCGCCGCGACGGGGGCGGACATCCGCCATACGGTCGTGGGCGGCCGGCACGTCGTACGCGACGGGGTCCACCAGCTCGTACCGGACGTGCCGCGGGCACTGGCCGACTCCATCGCCGCCCTGAGCGGCTGACGCCGAGGACCGGAGCAAGCATGAGCACGGCAATCATCAACATCAGCAGTCTGGTCACCAACGACCCCTCCCTCGGCGAAGGCCCCCTCGGTCTGGTCCAGGACGCGGCAGTCGTCATCGACGGCGACCGCGTCGCGTGGATCGGTGAGTCCAGCAAAGCACCCGCCACTGACAACGCGGTCGACGCCGGTGGCCGGGCCGTGATTCCCGGCTTCGTGGACTCCCATTCCCACCTGGTGTTCGCGGGCGACCGCACCGCCGAGTTCAACGCGCGGATGTCCGGGCGGAGCTACAGCGCGGGCGGCATCCGCACGACGGTGGCGGCCACCCGAGCGGCGAGCGACGCCGAACTGGAGGCGAACCTCACCCGCTACCTCACCGAGGCCCTCCGCCAGGGCACGACCACCTTCGAGACGAAGTCCGGCTACGGCCTCACCACCCACGACGAGGCCCGCTCCCTGCGGATCGCCGCCGCCCACACCGACGAGGTGACGTACCTCGGCGCGCACATCGTGGCGCCGGAGTTCGCCGACGACCCCGACGGCTACGTCTCCCTCGTCACCGGCGAGATGCTCGACGCGTGCGCCCCGCACGCCCGCTGGGTCGACGTGTTCTGTGAGAAGGGCGCCTTCGACGGCGACCAGGCCTGCGCGATCCTCGAAGCCGGCAAGCGCCACGGCCTGGTGCCGCGCGTCCACGCCAACCAGCTCGGGCACGGCCCCGGTGTCCAGCTGGCCGTCGAGGTCGGCGCCGCCTCCGCCGACCACTGCACCCACCTGACGGACGCGGACGTGGACGCCCTGGCGCAGGGCACCACCGTGGCCACCCTCCTCCCCGGCGCCGAGTTCTCCACCCGCGCGCAGTGGCCGGACGCGCGCCGCCTCCTCGACGCGGGCGTCACGGTGGCCCTGTCCACGGACTGCAACCCCGGCTCGTCCTTCACCAGTTCCATGCCGTTCTGCGTGGCCCTGGCCGTGCGCGACATGGGCATGACCCCCGACGAGGCCGTCTGGTCCGCCACGGCGGGCGGCGCGGCGGCCCTGCGCCGCACGGACATCGGCCGCCTCGCCCCGGGCGCCCGCGCCGACCTGGCCCTCCTGGACGCCCCCTCGCACGTCCACCTCGCCTACCGGCCCGGCGTCCCGCTCGTCTCGGCGGTCTGGCGGCGCGGGGTGCGCGAGCTCTGAGGGCGGGTGTCAGGGAGGGCTCAGGGGCAGGTCAGGGCGAGCCCAGGGTCTTCCCGGAAGCCGCGGGCAGGCCCCGCCCGGAAGTATCAAGGCCATGACGAACACGACGTGGCGACAGGCGGCCTTCGCGACGGGCCCGCTGTGCATGACGGCCTACGGCCTCATCCGGCTGACGGACCCGGGCCACGGCCCGGGCCCGGCCTGGTCCCTGGGCCACCTGGCGCTGCTGTCGGGCGTCCTGCTGTTCGCACCGGTGATGCTGGGCCTGCGCCGGACGGCCGTGGCGACGGGCCGAGGCCGGGTGAGCCGGGCGTTCGCGGGCGCCGGCGCGACCCTGGGCCTGCTGGGCGTGGCGGCCGTGACGGCACAGGCGTCCATCGACCTGCTCGTCGGATACGCGTCGGTGGACCGCGAGACGATGAACGAGCTCTTCGACCGCGTACGCGACCTGCCCGGCGTGACACCGGCCGTCTACACGATCGGCCCGCTGCTCTTCTACGTCGGACTGCTGCTGCTCGTGGGCCAGTTGGCGGCCCTGCGCGCGATCGCCTTCTGGCGGCCGCTCGCGGTCGTGGCGGGCGTGGCGGTCTCGGCGATGAGCCTGGACCTGATACCCGTGGGCGGCCTCCTCTTCCTCCTGGCCCTGGCCCCGCTCGGCAGGAACACCGCCACTCGGCCGATCCTCTCCGTGAAGGCGGGGTCCACCGCGTAGGGGCGGCCTCGACGGCCCGACGGCCTCGACGGCTCAGGCGACCGCGTGGCTCGCCGCCCCACGGCAGTCCCGGCAGCGGCCCGGATCGGCCGCGCGAAAGACGCGTTCGCAGCCGCCGCAGGTCTGGAACGGCAGAGGCGCCGTGGGACGTCCCGGGCCCGGTGGTGCCTCCGGTGGCTGCCGTACGGGCAGGGCGGGTGGCAGCCAGTTCCTGAGCCGGTAGCCGAGCAGCCGGGCGGGCCAGGAGATGGCGCCCATGGGCAGGTTGCCCGTCAAGGTGATCGCGATCCGGCCGGGGCCGATCCCACGATCGAGCCATGTACGCACGGCGGGGGAGAGCCGCCGGACGTCCGTCTCCGAGAGCCACAGCCGTGGATCGCGGCGACGCAGCCCGGCGAGCAGGTCGGCGGCGGGCTGGTCGACGGGCGGTAAGGGCGTCGGCTCCTCGCGCGGAGCGGGCTTCGGGGCGGTGGGCCGCCGCTTCACCAGATCGACCTCGGCCGGGGCCGGGGCCGGGGTCGGCTCGGCGCCGGGCCGCTCGTACCAGCGGGTGCGGGTGACGATCCGGCCTGTCGTCGTCCGCTCGGGCTTCCGTTCCAGATAGCCGGCGGTTTCCAGCTCCTTCAAGGCCCTGGCGATGGTGATTTCGCCTTCCTTGAAGCGGCGCGTGAGGTCCTTGATGCCGACGGACGCGCCGTCGGGCAGCGACTGGATGTACACGCCGAGGCCGATCGCGACGGCGGACAAGTCCGGGTGCTGGGCGAGGTGGTTGCCGACGACGGTGAAGTTCGTGTCGTGGTGGTGCCGGATGTGGACGACTCCGGCTCGTGGAGGGCCAGGGGGCGCGGGCGCGTGCGCGCTAAACTGCGAATCAGTCATTGGGAAGGTTTCGGCTTCCTGGATGATCAGGCCCTCGTTCGGGATGCCAGTCCCTGCGAGGGCCGTCGTCTGTCTGGGGTCGCGGCGAACGTACCGCGCCGCCGCCCGCGACTTCCACCGTGTCACCTGATGGGGTGACGTGTCGGGTTGGTAGGGGTTGGTTCTTTCCCCAAATCCTTTAAAGGGACGTCGAGCCACACCGGTTCACGGCCCACCGCGAACCGGTGGCGTCTCGTCGATGTGTCTGGACCGCCCATCAGAGTCCCTCATACGGGGGATGGTGAACGGCCTGAACTTCGAACTACCTTCAAAGTCATGAGCGCTGAGAACGTCGCTGTGAACTTCTCCGAGCTGGTGAACAAGAACAAGCAGACGCTGGCTCGACTGAAGGAATCCCCGAGACTGCTGTTGCACCGCCGGGACGGAGAGGACCTGGTCCTGACGACGGCCGCGCGGGCGGAGCAGGACCGCACCGTGGTGTCGGCTGCCACGCGGATGCTCGCCGCCATGGCTCGACGCGAACCCGGCAGCATGGAACTGCTTCTGGACGTGCTGCCGGACGCGTTTCCCTGGGTCCGGTTCCTCCCCGAACCGGATGTGCACGCGTTCGCTGTCGAACTGGTCGACACCATGCGTGCCGCGGACTCCATCAACAACAGCGCGGCTGTCGCCCAAATGCTGACCGCATGGGAGCACACCGCCGAAGCGCATTCCGACCCTGACGTACGGACGGCGCTGACCGTGGACCACGAGGCGGACTACGGTCCGGTGCCCAGCCCCGAGGCGATCGCGTGACCTCGGGCCGTGGAGACAGGGTGGCGCCGCCCGCACCGGACGGGCAATGGGAGATCCGGTTCGCCGACGCGGCCTCGGCAAAAGGGTGGGAGAGCCTTACCCGGCAGGCGCGAGAGAACACATACCGGGCCTGGCTCGCCATACGTACCGATCCGACGCCGGTCGCGGAGACGCCCCGGCATCACAGGCTGAAGGGCAGCCTGGCGCATGGCACCCACCGCGGACAGACCTGCGAGCAGTGGCAGATCGAGGTGACCGGCGGAGGCCGTATCTGGTACCTCGTGGACTCCGGCCGCAAGACCTGCTGGGTCACCTACGCGGGCACCGCGCACCCGCGAGCCACCGATCGCTGACCGGAGCGCTACGCGGCCCCCTGCCGCGCCCCGGTCAGGACGCCCGGCGGAGCAGCCACGCGTTCGGGGTGAAGGACGGGTTGCCGAAGGCGACGCAGCCGCCGCTGTAGTAGGTCTGGACCTTGATCCAGCCGGTCGGCGGCTGTGCCGTGGCGCAGGCGTTGACCTGGGTGCCGACGGGAAGGCCGTCGAGCTGCTTGATCATCTTGATGTTCGAGCCGCCCATCGCGCGGCACGAGGCGCTGGTGCCCCAGTTGACGTCGACCCAGCCGTCCGGCGTCATCGTGTCGGCGCAGACCGTGAGGGTCTCGCCCGGCGAGGCCTGGGCGGGGCTCGCCGCGACGGAGGCGAGGAGCGTCGCGCCGAGAAGGGCCAGACCCGCGGTGCGGAGTCGTCTCATGGGGTGTCTCCCAAGCGTGAGGGATCAGTGTTGGCCAGCGCATTCAATGGCCTGGATGAAGCGCTTGAGGAGAATGTTTTCGGCCATGAGAGGTCGTGAAAGTCCTTCTCAAGGTTTCCTCAAGGCAGGGCCTTGGGAAAGCCGCGAAAGCCGCTGTGCCGCAGGGGAGCGGTCGTCCCGTGCGGCACAGCGGTCGTGACGGTCGCCCCCCGCGTCACTCCTCGGCGTCACTCCTCGGTCAGCAGCCCCCGCCGCAGCCGCACCAGCGTGCGTGACAGCAGCCGGGAGACGTGCATCTGGGAGATGCCCAGCTCCTCGCCGATCTCCGACTGCGTCATGTTCGACACGAACCGCAGGGAGAGGATGTGGCGGTCGCGGTACGGCAGTTCGGCGATGAGGGGCTTGAGCGACGCGATGTACTCGATGCCCTCCAGGCTGTGGTCCTCGTAGCCGATGCGGTCCGAGAGCGAGCCCTCCGGCTCGTCCTCGTCGGCCTGGGCGTCCAGCGAGCTCGCGGTGTACGCGTTGCTCGCGGCCATGCCCTCGACGACCTCGTCCTCCGCCAGGCCCAGCCGCTCGGCCAGTTCGGCGACGGTCGGGGCGCGGTCCAGCTGCTGGGCCAGCTCGTCGCCGGCCTTGGCCAGGTCGAGGCGGAGCTCCTGGAGCCGCCGGGGGACCCGGACGGACCAGCTGGTGTCGCGGAAGAAGCGCTTGATCTCACCGATGATCGTCGGCATCGCGAAGGTGGGGAACTCCACACCCCGCGTCAGCTCGAACCGGTCGATCGCCTTGATCAGACCGATGGTGCCGACCTGGATGATGTCCTCCATCGGTTCGCTGCGGGTGCGGAACCGGGAGGCGGCGAACTTCACCAGGGCGAGGTTCAGCTCGACCAGGGTGTTGCGGACGTACGCGTAGTCGTGGGTGCCCTCTTCGAGCGACGCGAGGCGGGCGAAGAGCGTCTTGGACAGAGCCCGCGCGTCCACCGCGTCCACCTCGTCGTACGGGGGGATCTCCGGTAGCCCGGCGAGGCCGGGGGCGCCGTGGGTGTCGCGCTCGGGCATGGTTGCCGACGAGGCGGTCGCGAGGTCCTCGTGCGGGGTGCACGAAGTGGCGGGACGCTGTTCGTCGAGCCGGGGTGACATGGTCTCCTCCATCATTCTCGGCATATGGCTGCCGATGCCGTGACCCTTTTGCTGCGGTTTGCGGCGCCTCCAAAGCCGTCCGTGAATGTGTGTCCCTACTAGCCCTACCGGTCTTCACCACCTCCTGGCAAGTGTGGTTTGTCCAATTCTGTCAGTATTTGGCGGAAGTTCGGCTTCCGGACGTCCGTATGGAAGGCGTAGGGTTTCCGCAGCGGAACGTGAGCACGCCACGAGCGCATGAAGGGGAGCGGGAGCGCATGGATCGCGGGATGGTCGGCAATCCGAGCAGGGGCCGACTGCAAGTGGAGGTCCGGCGCGCGGGCGGGAGCTCGATCGTCTCGCCCGCGGGTGAGCTCGATCACTACACGGCGGAATTGCTGCGCGAGACCCTGGAGGGCTGCGTGCGCGAGGGCGACGCCCGCGTCGTCGTCGACTGCTCGCGGCTCGACTTCTGCGACTCCACCGGTCTGAACGTGCTTCTCGGCGTCCGGCTCAAGGCCGAGGCCGCCGGCGGCGCCGTCCACCTCGCCGCGATGACGCCCGTCGTCGCCCGGGTGTTCGAGATCACGGGGGCCGGGGCCGTCTTCACCGTGCACGACACGCTCGATTCGGCGCTCGCGGACTGAGCCGGATCCTCCGTTGCCCGCGTCACAGGCGCCGTGTGGAATCCGTGGGTGTTCTCACGATTCCGCCGGGCAGGAGACAGCTGAATCCATTGAAGATGTTCATGTTCGTATCGGTGAATCGGTGAGGTGAAGCGCTGATGAGCACCACCCGGGCGTGCCCACCGCCGGACGGTCCCGGCCCGGAGGCGGGGGACGCCGCCTCGGCCGGCTCACCGGCCCCGGCGGAAGCGGCCCGTAGCCTGCGCCTCGTCGGGGTGGGGGGCGCCGTGCCGCTCTCCCGCGACTTCACCCGCCAGGCGCTCTACGACTGGGGCTGGCTCCCCGCCCGTTCCGCCGACCACCGGGCGGCCGCCGAGGACGTCCTGCTGGTCGTCTCCGAGCTGGTCACCAACGCCTGCCTCCACGCCGACGGTCCCGAGGAGCTGTGCGTCAGCCGCTCCGGCAAGACCCTCCGGCTGGAGGTCAGCGACCTCGGCACCGGCACCCCCGCCCCCCGGACCCCGCACCGCGCGGGCCGTCCCGGCGGCCACGGCATGTTCATCGTCCAGCGGCTCTGCCTCGACTGGGGGGTCGTCCGGCGCTCCGGGGGCGTCGGCAAGACGGTCTGGGCGGAACTGGCCGGACCGTCGTAGGAGAGCCCTTACGGGCTGTTCCTTGTCTTCCCTCTCCACGGTCCCGGGCGTACCTTCGGCGTCCGATCTGATGTGCCGTCAGCAATTCTCGGCTGCGGCACCGGACGAGAGGGGAACCCCAGGTGTACCGCACACCACGCCACCCCCTGCGCCGCGCCGGCGCGCTCGCCGTCTCGGCGGCCCTGGCCGGCGGCGCGTTCCTGCTGGTCGCGCCGGACGCGCGGGCCGAGGTCGTCGACGTCGACTACCAGTGCAAGACCCCGATCGGGGACCGGAGCGCGGTCTCGCCCATCGACATCAAGGCCACGCCGAGCGGCGACGCCTACAAGCTCACCATGACCTTCCAGAAGGGCGTCTCCTCCAGCCCCATCGAGCTCGGCAAGGGCGCGATGAAGCCAAGTGCCGTGATCAAGGTGGGCGGCGCGGACAGCGGACAGGTCGAGGTCTCCGGGCCCGCCAACGACCAGCCGATACCCCCCAACACCCCCATCAAGATCAGCGACTTGTCGGGGACGTACACGCCGAAGAAGGGTGGCCAGGTCACCTTCACGGCCTCCACCCTCACCATCTCCGCCCTGGGCACCACGACCACCTGCACCCCCACCAACAACCCCAAGCCCTCGCTCACCCTTGAGGTCAAGGCCCCGGGCGGGACGGGAGGGACCACGACCGGCGGGTCGACGAGCGGGTCGACGGCCGGGTCGACCGGCGGGTCGAGCAGCGGCTCCACGGCCGGTGACACCGGCGGGTCCACCGGCTCGACGACCGGTGGCTCGACGACGGGCGGTTCGACGACGGGCGGTTCGACCACCAGCGGCACTACCGGCGGCGGACGGCTCCCGCAGACCGGGCCCTCCGATTCCGCCCTCGCCCTCGCCACCCTCGGCGGCACCGTGCTCCTCACCGGCGTCGCGGGCACCCTCTGGCTCACCCGGAGGCGCCGCAGCGCCGGCTGAACGCCCTCACCCCCACGCCCAGGGAGCCGCCGATGCCGCCGATGCCGCTGATGCCGTCGATGCCCCGGAGACCGTCGCCACCGACCGTCCCGAAGACCTCCCGCGCCCGGGCCGCCGCGCTGCTCTGCGCCGCCTCGGTGCTCGCCGTGCCCACGCCCACCGCCCCGGCTCCGGACCCGGCCCCGCAGGGCCCGGCCGGCAGCCCGCCGTCCTGGACGGCGGCGCCCGCCCCCGGCGGCGGGAGGGCGCCGACGGCGGAGGACCGGTCGTCCTTCTACCTCGAAGGCGCCCCCGGCTCGGTCCTGGAGGACAAGC
Source organism: Streptomyces sp. L500 (assembly GCF_054551825.1). Taxonomy (NCBI): domain Bacteria; kingdom Bacillati; phylum Actinomycetota; class Actinomycetes; order Kitasatosporales; family Streptomycetaceae; genus Streptomyces; species Streptomyces sp. L500. Next base: position 54,281 of record NZ_JBTOLC010000028.1, on the reverse strand, counting down.
TGACGGTCGTCAACCGCGGCGACCGGCGCCTGACGGTCGAGCTGAGCGGCAGCACCCCCTGGATCTCCCTCGCCGCCCGGCGCGTGACCGTGCCGCCCCGCACCCGCGCGGACGTCCCCCTCACCGTGACCGTCCCGGCCGGCACGGCACCGGGCGACCGCTCCGCCGTCGTGACCGCCTCGGGGGACGGCCGACGGGTCCCCGTGCCCATGGCCGTGCGGGTCGCGGGGACGGCCCTCGCCGCGCTCTCGGTGGAGCACGTCCGGGTCAGCGGCACGGGCCGGGACGCGGTGATCCACTACGCCCTCGTCAACAGGGGCAACACCACCCTCACCCCCCGGCTGACCATCCGCGCGGAGGGCCTCTTCGGGCAGGTCCTGCGCCGCGAGGCAGCGGGAGCCCCCACCGCCCTGGCTCCCGGCGAGAGCGTACGGCTGGCGGAACGGTGGCCCGAGGCCCCGCGCCTGGACCGGGTGAGGGTACGGGTCACCGCCACCACGCCGGACGGCGCCGGGGCCGCCGCGTACGGCTCGTACACGCCCCTGCCCTGGCTCCGCCCGGCCTTCGCCGGAGCGGCGGGGCTCGTGGCGGCGACGGGGGTCGTACGGGGCGTACGACGGCGCCGGGCGGCCCGCTCACGCGCCGCCGACCCGGAAGGCTCACGCGCCGCCGACCCGGAGGGCTCATGAGCCGCCCGCAGAGAGGACCCCGGAGCGCCTGGGGGAGCGTCTGGGGGAGCGCCCGGAAGCGCGCCGCAGCGCTCCTCGCCCTGCTCGCGCTCCTCGCGGCCTTTCCCGCGCCCCCGGCCCTCGCCGCCCTCGCCGACGGCACCCCCCAGGCCGCCGTGGACCGCTCCGAGGCCCCTCCGGGCGGCCAGGTCACCGTGACCGGCCGGGGCTGGCCGGCCGGCGCGCTGCTCACCCTGCTCGTCTGCGGGCAGAACATGGCCGGCGGCACCAACGACTGCGCCAACGCCGAGGGCCGCGCCGTCACCACCGGCGCCGACGGCGCCTTCCGCAAGGACGTGCCCGTCCCCACGCCGCCCAAGCCCTGCCCCTGTGTCGTCCATGTGGCGACCGTCACCGGCGACTCCGCCACGGCGGACGTCCCGCTGGTCGTCACCGGGCACCCCGTCGCGCCCCTGCCGGAGCGGAGCGGCGGGGAGCGGCTCGGGGTGCTCGACGCCCGGCTGGAGGGCGCCGGCGGGCTGCTGACGTGGTTCGGGGCCCCGCCCGCCCGCCGGCTCGTCGTCACCGTCGCCAACCTCGGCTCGACCCCCGCCCGGAACCCCACCTTCCGGCTGGGCACCTCGCACGGGGTGCTCGCCCCGGTCTGGGAGGACCGCCCCTGGCACGGCACGGTGGCCCCCGGGCGGAAGGAGCGGGTGACGCTGGACGTGGAGCTGGCGGCGGGCGCGTACGGGGACTACCTCGTCTCGCTCGAGTACGGCGGCAAGGTGCTCGTCGAGCAGCCGTGGGACGTGAGCCGGCCCTGGGGGGTGACGCTCTTCTGGATCCTGCTGGGCGTGGTCGTCCCGCTGGCGGTCTTCCGCGCGGGCATGGCGGTCGTGGACCGCGTCCGGCCCCGTACGCCCGCCACGACGCCTCCCACCGCCGGTGCGGCCCCGCTCCCGTGGTTCACCCCGGACACCGACCCCAGGGACCACAAGGGACCGCCCCCCACTTGATCGACGGGGGTACGCGAAAGCCCCCGGCACGTTCCCGTGCCGGGGGCTTTCAGCGTTCGTCAGCGAACCGACATCAGTGGACGTCACCCATCAGGGCGATGATCCGCTTGCGGTACATCCACACCGCGACACCCGCCAGGGTGCAGAGCGCGGCCTGGAACACGATCGTGCCGGTGCCGTTCATGTCCACACCGGCGATGGAGAGCAGACCCGTGGTGCAGTCACCGGCGGTGACGGCGAGGAACCACACGCCCAGCATCTGGCTCGCGTACTTCTTCGGCGCCATCTTCGTGGTGAGCGACAGACCGACCGGGGAGAGGCACAGCTCGCCCATGGTCTGGATCATGTAGATCATCAGCAGCCAGGCCGGGCTGACCTTGGTGCCGTCGCCCGCCATGCCCATCGGGACGGCGAAGACGAAGAACGAGGCGCCGATGAGCACCATCGCCATGGAGAACTTCACCGTGGTGCTGGGCTCGCTGTTGCGGCGGGCCAGGAACACCCACAGCCAGGCGAAGACCGGGGCCAGCGCCATGACCCACAGCGGGTTGACCGACTGGAACCAGGTCGACGGGAAGCCGATGCCGAAGACGTTGTCGGCGGTCTTCTTCTCGGCGAAGGTCGACATCGTCGAACCGGCCTGGTCGAAGATCATCCAGAAGGCGGCGGCGGCGACGAAGAACCAGATGTAGCCGCTGACCTTGGTCTGCTCGGTGTCCGACAGGTCCTTGTCGCGCTTGATGCGCAGCAGGACGGTGATCGGGATGATCAGGCCCAGCAGGGTGATCGGGATCAGGGCCCAGTTGAGGGTGAAGAGACCGGCGCCACCCACGATGCCGTAGAAGACGGCCGCGACACCCAGCCAGATCAGGGCCTTGGTGAGGGTCGCCTTGCGCTCCTCGGCCGACAGCGGCGTCGGGACGACGCTGCTCTTCGGGTCGAGGTGGCGGGTGCCCCACAGGAAGATCATGAGGCCGAGCGCCATACCGGCGGCGGCGATGCCGAAGCCCAGGTGCCAGTTGACTTCCTGGCCGATGGTGCCGATCACCAGCGGCGCGAAGAAGGCGCCGAGGTTGATGCCGATGTAGAACAGCGTGAAGCCGCCGTCCCGGCGCGGGTCCGTGGGGCCGTCGTAGAGGTGGCCCACCATCGTGGAGATGTTGGACTTCAGCAGGCCGGAGCCGATCGCCACCAGCGCGAGGCCGGCGAAGAAGGTCGGCTTGCCGGGCACGGCCAGGAGCAGGTGGCCCGCCATGATGGTGCTGGCCGCGATGGTGACCGTCTTACGGGGACCCCAGACGCGGTCGCCGAACCAGCCGCCGGGCATGGCGAGCAGGTACACCATGGCCACGTAGATGGAGTAGATCGCCACCGAGCTGGCCTCGGGCATCGCCAGACCGCCGCCCTGGCTGCCGGGCTTGGCATCGGGGCCGCCGGAGATCAGGTAGACGACGAGCAGGGCCCGCATGCCGTAGTAGGAGAATCGCTCCCACATCTCGGTCAAGAAGAGCGGGGCCAGGCCGAAGGGGTGGCCGAAGAAGGTCATGCCGCCGGAGGTCGGAGAAGTCTTCTCCTGCTCGGCCGCGTCCTTCGTCAGGCTGGACGCCATGGTCATTCCTAGGGTGCTCGGGACGCGCGGTGGTCCGGAGGGCGCGCGCCCGGGTGGGGGTTGGCCGGCACCGGCTACTGACGCCGTCCGCCCCACTCCCCTGGGGTGCGGCTCCTCGATGGGAGAAGCCGCAGGACGGCCGTATGCCGGGATCCACGCCCTCCGCGCACCTTCGCGCGGTGGACCCGGCCGACAGGTCAAACACTGTGGAACAGGGCTGGAACACCAGCCCTGCGCACAACAGGGACCTTCGGCTCGTCGGATGTCCCGAAAGTCCCACGTGGTGCTACAGATGTCGGGTCACCTTACGTCACACCCCGCCCGGGTACGGAAGGTGTTGAGACATGGATCACAGCCGATTCCGGAACCGATCGCTTCCATTCGAAGGTGGTAGCACTTTCGGTGAAGTGTTGCCGTAGGTAGCACTCGGACCGCCTCTGACGTGCGCCCGTGCGGACTACCATCACCCTCATGACCCGAGTACTGCTCGCCGAGGATGACGCCTCCATCTCGGAGCCGCTCGCGCGCGCCCTGCGCCGCGAAGGGTACGAGGTGGAGGTGCGCGAAGACGGTCCCACCGCCCTGGACGCCGGCCTGCAAGGAGGGGTGGACCTCCTCGTCCTCGACCTCGGGCTGCCCGGTATGGACGGCCTCGAGGTCTGCCGCAGACTGCGCAACGAAGGGCACGGATTCCCCGTACTGGTGCTCACCGCCCGCGCCGACGAGGTGGACACCGTGGTCGGCCTGGACGCCGGCGCCGACGACTACGTCACCAAGCCCTTCCGGCTCGCCGAGCTCCTCGCGCGCGTCCGGGCGCTGCTGCGCCGCGGCACCGTCGAGGCCCACCAGCAGCCGCCGGCCACCCACGGCGTGCGGATCGACGTCGAGTCGCACCGCGCCTGGATGGGCGACGAGGAACTCCAGCTCACCGCGAAGGAGTTCGACCTGCTGCGGGTCCTGGTACGGGACGCCGGCCGGGTCGTCACCCGTGACCAGCTGATGCGCGAGGTCTGGGACACCACCTGGTGGTCGTCCACCAAGACCCTGGACATGCACATCTCCTGGCTGCGCAAGAAGCTGGGCGACGATGCCGCCAACCCGCGCTACATCGCCACCGTGCGCGGCGTGGGCTTCCGCTTCGAGAAGAGCTGACCCGGGAACCGTGCGCCGCCGACTGATCAACTCCACGCTCGCCGTCGTGCTCGTCGTGATCGCGGTCTTCGGGATCTCGTTGGTCATCGTCGAGACCCGGACGATCGAGAACAGCGCGCAGGAGAGCGTGCAGTCCGAGGTCGTGCGGCTGGTGAGCATCGTCGACAGCCGGCTCGCCGGGCACGAGCGCGTGGAGTCGGGGGTGCTGAGCGATCAGATCACCCCCGACCGGTACGCGCGGGTCGACATCCCCGGGCGGCCGACGATCGAGATCGGCACCCGGCCCGAGGGCGGCGTCATCACCGCGACGCAGAAGGGCGAGCAGGGCGAGACGGTACGGGTCGAGGAGTCCCGCGCCACCGTCAGCCGGGAGATCGGCCGCACCCTGCTGGTGATCCTCGCGGTGGCCCTCCTCGCCGTGATCGCCGCCGTGTTCCTGGCCGTCCGCCAGGCCAACCGGCTCACCGCCCCGCTCACCGACCTCGCCGAGACCGCCGAGCGGCTGGGCTCCGGCGACCCCCGCCCCCGGCACCGCCGCTACGGCGTCCCCGAGCTCGACCGGGTCGCCGACGTCCTCGACGCGAGCGCCGAGCGGATCGCGCGCATGCTCACGGCGGAACGGCGGCTGGCCGCCGACGCCTCGCACCAGCTCCGCACCCCCCTGACCGCGCTGTCGATGCGGCTGGAGGAGATCACGCTCACCGACGACCCGGAGACGGTCAAGGAGGAGGCGATGATCGCCCTCACCCAGGTGGAGCGGCTCACCGACGTCGTCCAGCGGCTGCTGACGAACTCCCGCGACCCGCAGACCGGGTCCGCGGTCACCTTCGACCTCGACGAGGTCATCAAGCAGCAGATCGAGGAGTGGCGCCCGGCCGCCCGCGCCACGGGCCGGGCCGTGGTCCGCTCGGGCAAGCAGGGGCTGCGCGCGGTGGGCACGCCGGGCGCGGTCTCCCAGGTGCTGGCGACGCTGATCGAGAACTCCCTGATGCACGGGGACGGGACCGTCGCCCTGCGCACCCGGGTCACCGGCAACCAGGCGGTGGTGGAGGTCTCCGACGAGGGGCCGGGCGTCCCGGTCGACCTGGGCTCCCGGGTGTTCGAACGGACGGTGAGCGGCCGCAACTCCACGGGCCTGGGCCTGGCCGTCGCCCGCGATCTCGCGGAGGCGGACGGCGGCCGGCTGGAGCTCCTCCAGCAGCAGCCGCCGGTGTTCGCGCTCTTCCTGAGCCGCGAAGCGGATCAAGCAGACTAGAGGGGTTTGAGCCGCGTGGGGGCACCTCCCGGACGGAGTCTGGGGGAGGATCAAGCGGACTAGAGGCGGGTCACTTCCCGGCCCTGACCCGCTCCTGCGCGGGCACCCCCGCCTCCGTCAGGAACGATTCGGCGGCCTGGACGGCGTCGCGGGCGGGCATCGCGCGGAACACCCACGTGCGGTACGACCAGAAGCGGAAGACCGTGCCGATCCCGAGGCCGACGACGTTCTTGGCGATGTTGTCGGCGAGCGGGCTCGTCCAGCCCATGCCGTAGTGGGAGAGGGCGAGTATCCCGTTCTCGATCACCAGGCCCACGCCGCTGAAGAGCAGGAACAGGGTGAGCTCACGGCTGCGCCGGTTCTTGTCCGTGTCGCGGTAGGTCCAGTAGCGGTTGCCGACGTAGTTCGCGGCGATGGCCACGGCCGTGGCGATGACGCCCGAGCGCACCACGGCCAGACCCAGGCCGTGGACGCAGATGTTGAAGACGATGAAGTTGACCACGAACCCGATGGCGCCCACGGCGCCGAATTTCGCGATTTCGCGGGCCAGCCGCTCCAGCCGGGAACGCACTGTGCGCCGTTGAGTCATGTCCTTCATGCTAACGAGCCCGCCGCGGCGCCCGTCCGGAGAGTCGGTGAACGAACGGCGAACGCCCGGAATTGCCGCTTTGGTGACACCTCGCCGCCGCCGGAAGGAAAGGCTCCTGACTTGGAGGATCGTCCAGGGGAGGTCGGGGTGGTTCGTACGTACGGATACTCTGGGGGAGTGACGTTCCCGGTAGTCGGCATGGTCGGTGGCGGTCAGCTCGCCCGTATGACCCACGAGGCGGGCATCCCCCTCGGCATCAGGTTCAAGCTGCTCAGCGATACTCCCCAGGACTCGGCGGCCCAGGTGGTGAGCGATGTCGTCATCGGCGACTACCGCGACCTGGACACCCTTCGTGCGTTCGCACAAGGCTGCGATGTGATCACCTTCGATCACGAGCATGTACCCACCGAGCACCTCCGGGCCCTGGAAGCGGACGGCATCCCCGTCCGCCCGGGGCCCGACGCGTTGGTGCACGCCCAGGACAAGGGCGTGATGCGCGCGAAGCTCGACGCGATCGGAGTGCCCTGCCCACGGCACCGCATCGTGGCGGACCCCGCCGACGTCGAGCGCTTCGCCGCCGAGGGCGACGGCTTCCCCGTCGTCCTCAAGACCGTGCGCGGCGGCTACGACGGCAAGGGCGTGTGGGTCGTCCGCGACGCCAAGGGGGCGGAGGAGCCCTTCCGGGCCGGCGTGCCCGTGCTCGCCGAGGAGAAGGTCGACTTCGTCCGCGAGCTCGCCGCCAACGTGGTCCGCTCCCCGCACGGCCAGGCCGTCTCGTACCCCGTCGTGGAGTCGATCCAGGTCGACGGCGTCTGCGACACCGTCATCGCCCCCGCGCCCGGCCTCTCCGACGAGCTCTCCGCGCACGCCCAGGAGCTCGCCCTGCGCATCGCCAAGGAACTGGGCGTCGTCGGCCACCTCGCCGTGGAGCTCTTCGAGACCCGCGACGGCCGCGTACTCGTCAACGAGCTCGCCATGCGCCCCCACAACTCCGGCCACTGGACCCAGGACGGCGCGATCACCTCGCAATTCGCCAACCACGTCCGGGCCGTGCTCGACCTGCCGCTCGGCGACCCCCGCCCGCGCGCCAAGTGGACCGTGATGGCCAATGTTCTCGGCGGCGACTATCCGGACATGTATTACGCGTACCTGCACTGCATGGCGCGCGACCCGGCACTGAAGATCCATATGTACGGCAAGGACGTGAAGCCCGGCCGCAAGGTCGGACACGTCAACACCTACGGCGACGACCTGGCGGACGTGCGCGAGCGCGCCGCGCACGCCGCCGGATACCTGCGAGGAACGATCACGGAATGAGTTCTCCCGGCTCCCCCCTCATCGGCATCGTCATGGGCTCGGACTCCGACTGGCCCGTCATGGAAGCCGCCGCCAAGGCCCTGGACGAGTTCGAGATCCCCTACGAGGTCGACGTCGTCTCCGCGCACCGGATGCCGCGCGAGATGGTCGAGTACGGGGAGCTGGCCGCCGGCCGCGGCCTCAAGGCGATCATCGCGGGCGCGGGCGGCGCGGCCCACCTGCCGGGGATGCTCGCCTCGGTCACCCCGCTGCCGGTGATCGGCGTGCCCGTGCCGCTGAAGTACCTCGACGGCATGGACTCGCTCCTGTCCATCGTCCAGATGCCCGCCGGCGTCCCCGTCGCCACCGTCTCCGTCGCGGGCGCCCGCAACGCCGGCCTGCTGGCCGTCCGGATGCTCGCCGCCCACGACGAGAAGCTGCTGGAGCGGATGCGCCGCTTCCAGGACGAGCTCAACGACCAGGCCACCGAGAAGGGCAAGCGCCTGCGCGCCAAGGTGGAAGGCGCCTCCGGCTTCGGATTCGGGAAGTGACCACGTGGACGAACTGATCCGCGCCCGCGAGCTGCTCGCCGCGCACCCCGTCGTCGACGGGCACAACGACCTTCCCTGGGCCCTGCGCCAGCAGGTCCGCTACGACCTCGACCAGCGCGACATCGCCACCGACCAGAGCGCCGCCGGGCTCCACACCGACCTGCCCCGGATGCGCGCGGGCGGCGTCGGCGCGCAGTTCTGGTCGGTGTACGTGCGCACCGACATGGCCGGCGACGAGGCGGTCAGCGCCACGCTGGAGCAGATCGACGTCGTACGGCAGCTCGTCGACCGCTACCCGGGCGAGCTCCGGCTCGCCCTGACCGCGGACGACATGGAGGCGGCCCGCGCCGAGGGGCGCATCGCCTCGCTGATGGGCGCCGAGGGCGGGCACAGCATCAACTGCTCGCTGGCCACGCTGCGCGCCCTCCACCGCCTGGGCGTCCGCTATATGACGCTCACCCACAACGACAACATCCCGTGGGCGGACTCGGCGACCGACGAGCCGGCGGCGGGCGGGCTGACGCGCTTCGGCGAGGAGGTCGTCCGCGAGATGAACCGCCTCGGCATGCTCGTCGACCTCTCGCACGTCGCGCCCGGCACGATGCGGGACGCGCTGCGGGTCAGCGAGGCGCCGGTGATCTTCTCGCACTCGTCGGCGCGCGCGGTGTGCGACCACCCGCGCAACGTGCCGGACGACGTGCTCGGCGAGCTCGCCGCGAACGGGGGCGTGGCCATGGCCACGTTCGTCCCCAAGTTCATCCTGCCGGAGGCCGTCGCCTGGACGCAGGCGGCCGACGAGAACATGCGCGCCCACGGCTTCCACCACCTCGACACCACCGCCGAGGCCATGGCCGTCCACCGCGCCTTCGAGGCGGAGCGCCCGCGCCCGGTGGCCACGGCCGCGACGGTCGCCGACCACCTCGACCACATGCGCGAGGTCGCGGGCGTCGACCACATCGGCATCGGCGGCGACTTCGACGGCACGGCCTTCACCCCGGCCGACCTGGCCGACGTCTCCGGCTACCCGAACCTGATCGCGGAACTCCTGCGCCGCGGCTGGTCGGAGACGGACCTGGCGAAGCTGACGTGGCAGAACGCGACGCGCGCCCTGCGGGACGCGGAGGCGGTCGCGCGCGACCTCTCCGCGAAGCGGGGGCCGTCGATCGCGACGATCGACCAGTTGGACGGTTAGCCGTCCTCAAACGCCGGACGGGCTGACTTTTGTCAGCCCGTCCGGCGTTTTGAGGCCCCCTCGCCAGGGGTCAGGCCTTCGGCCGCCCCAGCGCCCGGAACGTCCAGCCCGCCGAACGCCAGCGCGCGGCGTCGAGCGCGTTGCGGCCGTCGATGACGTGCCGGTCCGCGACCACCGCGCCGACCACCGCCGGGTCGAGCTGCCGGTACTCGCCCCACTCCGTGAGGTGGAGCACCGCGTGGGCTCCCCGGCAGGCCTCCAGGGCGGTGTCCGCGTAGGCGAGCGTCGGGAAGAGGCGGCGGGCGTTCGCCATGCCCTTGGGGTCGTGGACCGTCACCTGGCCGCCCTGGAGGTGGATCTGCCCGGCGACGTTGAGCGCGGGGGAGTCCCGGACGTCGTCCGAGTCCGGCTTGAACGTGGCGCCCAGCACCGCGACGCGGCGGCCGAGGAAGTCGCCGCCCACGGCCTCCCGCGCCAGCTCGACCATGTGGGAGCGGCGGCGCATGTTGATGGAGTCGACCTCGCGGAGGAAGGTCAGCGCCTGGTCGGCGCCGAGCTCGCCCGCGCGGGCCATGAAGGCGCGGATGTCCTTCGGCAGGCAGCCGCCGCCGAAACCGACGCCCGCGCGCAGGAACTTCTTGCCGATGCGGTCGTCGTGCCCGATGGCCTCCGCCAGCTTCACCACGTCGCCGTCGGCGGCCTCGCAGACCTCGGCCATGGCGTTGATGAAGGAGATCTTCGTGGCGAGGAAGGAGTTGGCGGCGGTCTTGACCAGCTCGGCGGTCGGGTAGTCGGCGACGACGAAGGGCGAGCCCTCGCCGACCGGCGTCGCGTAGACCTCGCGGAGCAGCTTCTCGCCGCGCTCGCCCGCGACGCCGACGACGATGCGGTCGGGGTGGAGGGTGTCCTGGACGGCGAAGCCCTCGCGCAGGAACTCCGGGTTCCAGGCGAGCTCCACGTCCTTGCCCGCCGGGGCCAGCTCGGTGAGGAGCTTCGCGAGCCGGGTCGCGCTGCCGACGGGCACGGTCGACTTGCCGACGACCAGCGCGGGGCGGCGCAGCTGCGGCGCGAGGGAGGCGAAGGCGCTGTCGACGTAGGACATGTCGCAGGCGTACTCGCCGTGCTTCTGCGGGGTGTTCACACAGACGAAGTGGACGTCGCCGAACTCGCCGACCTCCTCCCAGGAGGTCGTGAAGCGCAGCCGTCCGGTCGAGCCCTCGATGCCGGCGACGTGCTTGCGCAGCAGCTCCTCCAGCCCCGGCTCGTACATCGGGACCTCGCCGCGCGCGAGCGTCTCGATCTTCTCGGGGACCACGTCGAGCCCCAGCACCTCGAAGCCCAGCTCGGCCATGGCCGCGGCGTGGGTGGCGCCGAGGTAGCCGGTGCCGATCACGGTGATCCTGAGGGCCATGCGGTGCTCCATTGCTGTGCGGTGCTGAACGCCCGGCCCGCGTGCGGGCCCGACGGCCGGATTGCGTTGCCCGAGCATAGTCGGGGGCTGCCCGGGAAGGATCCCGGGGCGATCGCGGGAGATCGCGGGTTGTCGGCAAGCTCACGTGGTCCGGGCCCGAAGTGCGCCCCTAGAATCGGGGTTACTAATCAGTAGCTAACTCTCTGGGGAGTACGCCTTGGCGGGAAACAAGGACTTCGACCTGTACCGGCCGGCCGAGGAGCACGAGGAGCTCCGCAAGGTCGTGCGCTCGCTCGCCGAGGCGAAGATCGCGCCGTTCGCCGCCGAGGTGGACGAGGAGGGCCGCTTCCCGCAGGAGGCGCTCGAGGCCCTCGTCGCCGCCGATCTCCACGCCGTGCACGTGCCGGAGGAGTTCGGCGGCGCGGGCGCGGACGCCCTCGCCACCGTGATCGTGATCGAGGAGGTCGCCCGCGTCTGCGCGTCGTCCTCGCTCATCCCCGCGGTCAACAAGCTGGGCTCGCTCCCGGTGGCCCTCTCCGGCTCGGAGGACCTGAAGAAGCGGTACCTGAGCCCGCTCGCCAAGGGCGACGCGATGTTCTCGTACTGCCTGAGCGAGCCCGACGCCGGCTCGGACGCGGCCGGCATGAAGACCCGCGCCGTGCGCGACGGCGACTACTGGGTGCTCAACGGCGTCAAGCGCTGGATCACCAACGCCGGCGTCTCCGAGTACTACACGGTCATGGCCGTCACCGACCCCGAGAAGCGCTCGAAGGGCATCAGCGCCTTCGTCGTGGAGAAGGGCGACGAGGGCGTCTCCTTCGGCGCCCCGGAGAAGAAGCTCGGCATCAAGGGCTCGCCCACCCGCGAGGTCTACCTGGACAACGTCCGCATCCCCGCCGACCGCATGATCGGCGCCGAGGGCACCGGCTTCGCCACGGCGATGAAGACCCTCGACCACACCCGCGTCACCATCGCCGCCCAGGCGCTGGGCATCGCCCAGGGCGCCCTCGACTACGCCAAGGGCTACGTCCGCGAGCGCAAGCAGTTCGGCAAGCCGATCGCCGACTTCCAGGGCGTCCAGTTCATGCTGGCCGACATGGCCATGAAGCTGGAGGCCGCCCGTCAGCTGACCTACGCGGCCGCCGCCAAGTCCGAGCGCGTCGACGTCGACCTCACCTTCTTCGGCGCCGCCGCCAAGTGCTACGCCTCCGACGCCGCCATGGAGATCACCACGGACGCCGTCCAGCTCCTCGGCGGCTACGGCTACACCCGTGACTACCCGGTCGAGCGCATGATGCGCGACGCCAAGATCACGCAGATTTATGAAGGTACGAACCAGGTGCAGCGGATCGTCATGGCCCGCAACCTGCCGTAGCGGCGTTTTCGCAGGTCAGAGGCTGTCTTGGGCGGCTCGTGAGCCCTGATCGGCTTCCGGCCCGGTCGGGCCCGTTTCGGGCCGGTCGTGGGCGTCATGCTGGGGAAATCCTGGGCGGACGCTGGGGCGAAACCAGCCACTGACCTGCACAAACGACACAGCCCCCGGCGTCGAGCCGGGGGCTGTTCGTCTGGGTGGGTCAGGCCACCTCCGACCGCTCGGTGGGATCGTCCGCGCCGGGCGTGAGCATCGTGGCGATGGCCGCGCGGCCGCGCTGCTCGGCACCTTCGAAGATGTAGTGGTAGTGCTGCCGGAGCACGTCCGTGCTGCTGTGCCCCATCCAGTCCGCCACGTCGTTCTCAGGGACGCCCGCATAGAGCATGCGGGAGCCGTAGTAGTGCCGGAGGGCGTGGGGCTTGCAGTAGGACATCCCGCCCTTGGTGAGCGCGGTCAGCCAGATCTTTGGGTAGAAGTACGAGGCGTACAGGTAGCCCGACCGGGTGACGTTGGGGAACAGCAAGCCTTCCGGCCCCCACGTCCCGTGGTTCTTGATGTGCCGCCGCAGCTCGAACGCTACGTTCGGCGGAAGAGGCACGATCCTGCCGGGCTCCTCCTCATCGCGAGCCTTGATGTGCCGACGCTGGAGTGCGCTGTTCTTTCCCGACTCCGTCTCGCCGTCCTCGGTGATCTGGAAGTCGACGCGCAGCGTCTCGCCCTTGAAATCGATCTGGTCGCGGGCCACACCCATGGCCTCACCGAGCCGCAGACCGCAGCCGGCCATCAGCCAGACCATCGCGCGGTACCGGGGAGGGCAGCCGTCCAGGATGGCCAGGACCTCCCGCGTCGTGAGCCGCCGGGCCTTGGCCTTGTGCTCCCGTATCTCCTTGGCGCGGCTGCCAGCGTGCTTGATCTTCTTGCACGGGTTACGGCCGATGATCTCGTTGACCACGGCCCAGTCCATCATTCCGGAAAAGAACGAGAAGCGCTGACGGCGGGTCCTGGCCGACAGCTTGCGGTCGGTCTCCATCCACAGCAGCCATTGCTCGACGTCAGCGACCTTCAGTGCGCCGATGGAACGGGCCTTGAAGAAGGGCTCGATGGTCGTCGCCAGGATTGATCGGTACTGCTTCTTGGTGCTGTTCTCCAGCTTTCGTTGGCTCGTCCACTGTTGCCAGACGGCTGTCACGGGCTGTTTGGCCAGCTTGTCGTCGAGGTAGGTCCCGGCGTCGAGTTCCTGCTCCTTGCGCTTGCGGTGGTCGTCAGCGCGCTTCTTGGTCTCGAACGTCTTCTGCCGCTGCTTGTCGTCGGGGTCGTACCAGTAGGCGGTCCACTTCTTCGGGTCGTCCGTAGACCGCGCTACCCATGCCCTTGCCACTGCCGTGCTGGCCTCTCTGGTTGGTGAGTGGGCCGCCTCCGCGTCGTCTTCTCGTGGTCGGCCCGCGCCTCAGTCTGGCCTCAATCCACCCTCGCTTGTCAACCTAGGGTGGTCCACCCCGTGTGATGTAATCTGGGGGGCATGCGAGAGGACGAAAGCGGCTTCGAGGTCAGCCAGCAGCAGGGCGGTTGGGTGGTCCGGATGTGGTGGCCGACAGGTCCGGTGACGGGCGGCCCGCAGCGCATCACCGTCGAGGCGGCCGACGACGCGTCTCCTCGCGATGTGGTGCGCGGAATCTCCACGACGGTGCTTCGCAGGCTGGACATCGCGGCGGCCATGAACGCGGCCAAGATGGCTCCCGAGGCCCAGCGCACCTTGGAGGACGTGACTCGGAGGCTCGACGAGTCGGGGGAGGCCGCGGGGGCGCTGCTAGCCGACGAGGGTGTCTCGGAGCGGTACTTGGCCATGCTCGCGGCGACGTACAAGGGCATGGCCGACACCGGGGCTCCTGCGCCGGTTCCCTGGCTGGCTCGGCTGATCGACCGCCGCCCGGAGACCGTCAAGGACCACCTGAAGAAAGCGCGCCGCGACGGCTACCTGAGCACGCTGGCAGGCAAAGCCGGAGGCGATCTGACGGAGAAGGCTGAGGCGGTGCTGGAATCGATGTCCAGCACAACTCGCTGAGCGACCTGCCGCTTACCCAACTTCACACTTCCACAGCCCCTGAGGCATCTCGGGGGCTGTTTTATTTCGAAAATGAGCGCCGCTCGGCGGGTCTCCACCTTCAGTCAGCCTGACGGGCCCCAGTCGCTCGGGGGGGGCTTCGAGGTGCCGAAGGCCGCTAACCTCCTGTTCGCCTGCCCGGACGACTGGTTTGACGACCGGGGGTGGTGTTGAGGTGATGCCTGCTATCCAATGGATCACTGCGACTGTTCACGGTGTTGGTCCAGTTACCTGGGTTCGGAGCCGTAATGAGTGATGCCTGGCGGTTTTTACATTTGCCTTTTCATGGCTTCGCGGAATGCGTTATTCGCTATTACCTTGAAGGTGGGGCACGGTGCGAGTAGAGGAAGTGTCGAATGGGACTATGGGAGAAGCTTGTGTCAGCGGAAGCCGGATCTAAAGTCGGCAGGTGGGTTGAGCGGGCAGCGGAACAGCATGAAGCCACCGCACCGCATGCGGAGGCCCTCGGAAAGGCCGCTGAAGTCGTGACGGAGGTAGGTGTCATTCCTGCGGCCAGGGGGGTTGGCAAAGCGGTTTCGAAATCCGTGGAGTTCGCCCAGGAAAATAAGGTTCCGATCACCTCGTACGAGGACGTGGTCGATCACATCATGATGCACAGGCACGGTTAAGCGCTTCAGGAAAATAAGTTCGTCTCTTACCGCAGTGCCTGCTCCGACTATCGGGCGTCCCTGACCGAACGGCCCCAGCCTTAGGGCTGGGGCCGTTGGCAATCCCGGCTTCGCCCTGTGGTGCCGAGGTTTGCTACGGGGGTGTTCGCGCCCTTGAGCCTCTGCGCGGCCTCGCTGGCACTCACGATCGCGAGAATTGGGACAGCGAGGGTGCACCGGTCCACACCTGGCCAGCGGGCACGGCATGGATCGGCAGTCGGTTTCCTCTTCCAGCTTTCGGGACGTCTTCCAGCACTGCGTTGGGGATAGCGGGAGGCTCGGGAGGACACCGGAGCGGCCATGTCGCCAGAGGGTCCTTACGGCTCCTGCGACCGTCGAGCCGACTCGGCGTAGACCAGGGTGTTCGCGACCTTCTTGGCGGTGGGCAGCGGGACACTCCCCAGGAAGACGGACGGCTCGCCACGGAGCGAGGCGCGTCCCGTCAGCTGAGGCCACGAGTCCGGGTCACCCACCTTGATGCCCATCGTCTTGAGCACCTGCCCGAGCATGAATGCGACGTCGTCGGCCTTCTTCTTCCCTTCCATGAAGGCGTCGGCTTGCTGTGTGGCTGCTCCGATATCCGTGGTCATGGCGAAGAGGCTAGGAACCCGAGGAGTGCAACTGCCAGGAAGTTGCATGCGGTTGCAGAGATTCAGGCAAGGGAGTCGATGGCCCTGGTGATGTGGGCCCGAGCCTGCGCGCCGTGGACGGCGATCTGCGACAGTTCCGCGAAGGCTTTGAGGTACGTACCGACCTCCCCGGGTGCCGTCACGTTGATCTCGGCCGTCAGTGTCTCGACGGCCACCAGCCCGTCGTCGAAGGCGTAGAACGCTTCCAGGGGCCAGATGCTCCGGCGAGCCCCGAAGGGGATCACGCCGAGCGAGACGTTCGCCTGTGCCATGACCGAGAGAAGGTGGCCGAGCTGGCCGGCCATGGCCTCGTCGTCGCACACCCGGTAGTGGAGAACGGCTTCCTCTATGAGCAGGGCGAACCGGTGGTCGCCTTCACGCACGACCCGCGAGCGGTCGAGGCGTGCCTTCACCGCGGCCTCGACGTCATCGGGGGTCTGCTGAAACTCCGTGATGGAGCGGAGGAGACCGGTTGCGTACTCGGCGGTCTGGAGCATCCCCGGTACGAGGTTCGAGGCGTACACGCGGAAGTGCCGGGTGCGCTGGTAGAGGGGCGTCGTCTTCTGGTGAACTCGGCGCATTCCGTCGCGGTGGATCTGCTTCCACTGGACGTACATGGACTCGGCGGTCCGGGGCGCGGCGATCAGGTCGGGCGCTTGCTCCTCGACTCCGCAGGCCGCACACCACGACCTGATGTCGGCATCGGAGGGCAGGGTCCTGCCCCGGGCGATGCGTGACGACTTCGACTTGTGCCAGCCGCACCGGGCGGCCAGCTCGTGTCCTGTGAGCCCTGCGTCTCTCCGGATCTCGTCCAGGCGGGACGCGATGGCAGCCCGTGCCGCTCGGGCGCTGGAGAAGGGGGACGAAGACATGAGCTGACCGGCCCGGCCCGCGTCAGACCGTGTACTTCTCGTGAGGGATGGCGCGCTCCCACACTGCTTCGAAGGCTGACGCGCAGAGCCTGGCCGTGGCGGCGTCCTCGGTCTGGTCCGTCTGCACCCATCGGCCGTCGCCGTCGAAGATGTTGAACTGCACCACTCGACCGTCGAAGAGCCAGAAGTCATTGCCGGGGAGTGCGAGGTCCGACGCCTGCCGTCTCGGCAGCCAACGGATGTCCTCACCGGCTGCGACGTTGGTGAACGTCCCGGAGTGCTCGTATCGGATGTAATCGCTGACGGGCTCCGACACGATGCGGGCACGGCGCATGGTCACGCCCTTGCCCGTGACCTCCTGCACCAGGTCCAGCCAGGGCCGCCACCAGGAATCACGGTCTGCCGGATCGAGGCGGTGCCCCTTCTTCCAGGCCGCGAAGCCCTCGATCTCGTTCTCCACTCCGTACGCGTCGCGCATCTCCAGATGCACCGCCGAGCGCTCCACGGACCGCAACAGGTCGGCGAAGCTACTCAAGCTCTGCGACATCAAGCGCCTCCCTCAGAAGCGGGATCATCCGCTTCGGTACCCGGATCACTGCCTCGTGGTCGGGCTGCGAGACGTCCGCCGCGCAGGCCCTTCGCGTCTGGTCGTCCGCCTTCCAGCCCTGGAACAGGAGATCCTTCGTGCTCTCGTCGACCCAGACGGCCGGGGAGCCGTGATCTCCTGACTCCGGATCTTTCCCGACGAACCGTAGTGTCATGGCGACCTCCGTTGCCGAGCCGGTTGCGATCGGTTGCAAGACCCTCGTACTCACGCGGCCTGCCGTCAAGAGGGCGTGCGACCGGCCCGGAACTCCTAACGCGCCGCGCGTCGGCAGCGCGCGAACGGCCCCCGGCGACGGTCCGCCGGGGGCCGTTCGTCGTTGTTCCGGTGGCGGAGCGTCGTGCGGCGGGTGAAGGTGGTCGCGGGGGTGTCCGTACTGCCAGGGAGGCGCGCGTCATGCCCGAGGTAACCAAGCCGTACGTGCCCGGGACGCCCTGCTGGGCCGATCTCGTGGTCCCCGACCAGCGGGAGGCCCTCGACTTCTACCGCGACCTCTTCGGCTGGCAGGGGGAGCCCGGGCCGCCCGAGACGGGCGGGTACGCGGTGTGCACGCTGCGCGGCAAGCCGGTGGTGGGGATCATGACGTCGATGGCGCAGGAGGGCGGCTCCAAGCCGCCGCCCGCGTGGACGACGTATCTGGCCGTCGCGGACGCCGATGCCACCTTGGGGAAGATCAAGGACGCCGGTGGTACATCGCTGATGGACCCGATGGATGTGATGACGCTCGGGCGGATGGCCGTCGTCGCCGACGCCACGGGCGCGGTCTTCGGGATCTGGCAGGCCAAGGACTTCCACGGCTCCGGGGTCGTCAACGAGCCGGGCGCGGTGGTGTGGAACGAGCTCAACACCGCCGACACCGACGCGGCCGGTGCCTTCTACGCCGATGCCCTGGGCCTCGCGGCCGAGCCCTTCGAGGAGCCGCCCGGCTACTTCTCCCTCAAGGCGAAGGGCCGGGTGGTCGGCGGGATGCAGGGCCTGGAGAACTCCCCGCCCGGATCGCCCTCCCACTGGCTGACGTACTTCTCCGTCGACGACACCGACAGCACGGTCGACGCGCTGGTCAAGGCGGGCGGCAATGTGCTCGCGCCGGCGTTCGACATGGTGGCCGGCCGGATGGCCGTCCTCCAGGACCCGCAGGGCGCGGTCTTCGCCGTGATCAACACGACCGGGCCGTCTCCCGACGACGCCTGACGGCCACCGCCATCGTCGTCACCGCCATCGTCACTTCGGGGCGACGGCCGTGACCTTCTCGTCCTTCTTCAGCTGGTCGAAGAGCTGCTTGGCCTTGACCTTGTCCCACGCCACGGCCTCGCCGTCGCTGCGCGTGGGCAGGTTGGGGTTGCCGATGGGGACGGTCAGCTGCTGCCCGTCGCCGCCCGTGACGCCCTTCATCGCCCAGAACATCGACGCCAGGTCCCACAGCCCCATGTCCTTGTCGACGACGAGGGTGTCCAGGCCGGAGCCGATCACGGGGTAGAGCCGGAAGGGGTTGAGGACCGTCGAGGGCGAGGCGGCCTGCTTGGCGAGCGTGTTGAGGAACTTCTGCTGGTTGCGCATCCGGCCCAGGTCCTGGTCGGCCTCCTGGTGCCGCTGGCGGACGAAGGCCAGCGACTGCGCGCCGTTCAGCGTCTGGCAGCCCGCCTTGAAGTCCGCGCCCGAGTCCCGGTCCTTGACCGGCTTGTCCAGGCACATGTCCACGCCGCCCAGCGCGTCCACGAGATTGCGGAAGCCGCCGAAGCCGATCTCCGCGTAGTGGTCGATGCGCAGCCCGGTGTTGTACTCGATCGTCCGGACCAGCAGCTCGGCGCCGCCGTCGGAGTACGCCCGGTTGAGCTTGTGGGTCGACTGGGCGTACTGCTTGCCGGACGTCGCGCCGGTGAAGGCGGGGATCGTGACGTAGGAGTCGCGCGGCAGGCTCAGCATCGTGGTGCCGTTGTCGCCCGTGTGGAGGATCATCATCGAGTCGGTGCGCTTGCCGTCCGCCGACCCGGTGTGGAGGTCCTTTTTGTCCTGGTCGGATAGGCCCTCGCGGCTGTCGGAGCCGACGATCAGGTAGTTCGTGCCCGAGCCCGCCGCCGGGCGGTCGGCGACCTTGTTGAGATCCACCTCGCGGCGCATCTTGCTGTCGGCCCAGAAGTACGTGCTCACGGAGACGACCAGGGCCGTGGCGACCAGCGCGATCGCCCCGATCTTGATCCGCTTGCGCCAGTCCGGGGCGGCGGCCCGCGCGCCCGGTCCGCCCGCGCCGCCGCCGGGGTTCCCCCGGCCGGTGCCGCCGCGGCCGCCGCCGCTGCCGTGCCCGTAGACCTGTCCGGTGTTGTAGCCGTCGGAGGGGCCGCGGCCGTCGGAGGGGCCCGGGGCGTCGTAGTCCTGCGGCGGGCGGTACTGCTGGGGCGGGACCTGCCGGGGCGGCGCGGGACGCCGTACGTGCGGCATCGCGCGGGCGCCCTCGGGCTCGGTACCAGTGCTGCCGCGCCCGTACCGCTCCTCGGGCGCGTCGTTCCGCCGATCGGGCCAGTCATTCATGCAACCGAGTGTGCCTGCCCGGCGGGCCGGTCCACAGGGCGCGTGGGAAACCGGAGCGTTCCTGTTGCAGAGCTGATGCAGACTTCTGCGGATACCCGGGCGCCCGGCCGGGTGTCCGGCGGTCCCCGCATACTGGGGGACATGACCAATCAGGACCGCGGCACGGATCCGGAGATATCCGGCAAGCCGACATCGGCTTCCCGCACGACGCTCTCCCACATCATGACCGGCAACGACACCAATCTGCTGGGCACCGTCCACGGCGGTGTGATCATGAAGCTGGTGGACGACGTGGCCGGCGCCGTCGCCGGGCGGCACTCCGGCGGGCCCGCGGTCACCGCCTCCATGGACGAGATGGCCTTCCTGGAGCCGGTCCGCGTCGGTGATCTGGTTCATGTGAAAGCGCAGGTGAACTGGACCGGCCGGTCCTCCATGGAGGTCGGCGTGCGGGTGCTGGCCGAGCGGTGGAACGAGTCCACGCCGGCCGTGCAGGTCGGCAGCGCCTATCTCGTCTTCGCAGCCGTCGACGCCGACGGCAAGCCGCGGCAGGTGCCGCCGGTGGTCCCCGAGACCGAGCGGGACCGGCGGCGCTACCAGGAGGCGCAGATCCGGCGGACACACCGGCTCGCCCGGCGCCGCGCGATCATGGAGCTGCGGCAGAACCGGGCCGCCGAGGGCATCGAGGACTGAGCACGGGCCGGGTTCAGGTCTGCTCCGGGCAGACCGCCTGGTCGCCGGTGACCACCGGGATCCGGTCCGGCCGGTCGGGCTCCTTGGCCCGGACGGGCCGGACGTCGGTGAAGTCCTCGCCGAGGACCACCTTCATCAGCGGCCCCTGGCCGGGCGCCGGGCGGAGCTCGGCGCCGGGCAGGGCGGTGGCGAGCGAGCGGGCCGAGCGGTCCCAGCGCGGGTCGTAGGTGATCGTCGTGTGCTTGATCGCGGGCGGTGGCGCGTCGGCCGGCAGGCCGGTGGTGAGGAAGCCGGTGGCCCGCAGCGCCTGGTCGGCGCCCCGGGCCAGGCCCGGGCGGCCGCTGCCGTTGAGGACCTGGACCCGGATCCGCTCGGGGGCGACGTCGACGGACGCGGCGGGGGGCTGATTGCCCTCGGCGGGCGGCTTGGCGTCCTGGGTGTGGTGCGGGGAGCCCGGGGCCGCGCCCACGGGCCGGTCCTCGCGCAGGGACTGGAAGAGCTTGCCGGCGGCCGCGTCGTCCCAGCGCACGGTCGAGCCGACGTTCGGCACGGGGTAGTCCGCCACGGCGATCGGCACGGACATGAACTCGGTGGAGGCGGGGGTCAGGTTCCGCATCGCCTTGCCGAGGTCCACGAGCTCGTCGGTGCCGAAGCCCCGGTCCGCGCGGACCGAGCCGACGACGGACGAGGCGACCTCCTGGAACTTCACCGGGTTCAGCAGCACCCCGCCGTCGGCCGCCTTGTGCATCAGTGAGGCGAGGAACCGCTGCTGCCGCTGCATCCGGCCCAGGTCGGCGGCCCCGTCCAGATGGCGGGAGCGCACGTACTGGAGGGCCTGGCCGCCGTCGAGGTTGCTGGTGCCGGCGGGCAGGTCGAGCCCGGAGTAGGCGTCCTTGAGCGGCCGTACGGTGCACACCCGCACCCCGCCCACCGCGTCGACCGTCCGCATGAAGCTGGTGAAGTCGACCTCCATGTAGTGGTCGACGTGCAGCCCGGTCAGCCGCTCCACGGAGCGCACGGTCAGCCCGGGGCCGCCCTCGGCGTAGGCGGCGTTGAGCTTCTGCGGGTGGGCCGGGCGGACCCGGCCGAACTCGTCCGCCCGCTCGGGGATCTCGGTGTAGGTGTCGCGCGGCAGGCCCACGACGGTGGCGCGCTCGCGGTCGGCGGAGAGGTGCACCAGCAGGATCGTGTCGGTGCAGTGACAGGCGGTGCCGCCCAGGCGGTAGCGCCTGCGCTCGTCCTCGGTGATCCGGTCGCGGCCGTCGGTGCCGACGAGCAGGACGTTCATGCCCCGGCCGCCGTCCGGCCGGTTGGACAGGCCCTCGAAGGCGTCGACGCGGCCGATCCCGCCGGAGAGCCCGGAGACCACCGCGTGCCCGATGCCGCTCGTGCCCAGCACCGCCACCGCGGCGACCGTGGCCAGCCGCATCCCCCAGCGCGGGGGGCGCGGCGGGGTCCGGTGGCGGGCGTTGGCCGGGCGGGGGGCGGGGGAGCGGGCCGGTGCGGTCACTGCGGGACCTCCGCGGGGATCGGGCGGCGAGCCGGGGACGGGCAGGGACGGGTGTGACGCTTCCCTCGCCATGCGGACACAAGGTAGGCCCATACGATGATCTGTCTGCGGCCCCACGCCGTCCGCGCCCGCTCCGCCACCCGGGCGGGGCGGAACCCGGCCCCCCATTGGCGGTAACGTGGCCGACGTTTCCGTCGTCCGCCGGGTGGTGATCCCGACCCCCGTACCCCCGAGGAACCATGCCCGATCAGCAGCTGCCAGCCGTTTCCGTGATCATGCCGGTGCTCAATGAAGAGCGGCATCTGCGCACCTCCGTGCGGCACATCCTGGAGCAGGAGTATGCCGGTGAGCTGGAGGTGGTCATCGCCCTCGGTCCGTCCACGGACCGTACGGACGAGATCGCCGCGGAGCTCGTCGCGGAGGACTCCCGGGTCCACACGGTGCCGAATCCCACGGGACGCACCCCCGCCGCGCTCAACGCCGCGATCAAGGCATCACGTCACCCGATCGTGGTACGCGTCGACGGGCACGGCATGCTCTCGCCGGACTACATCGCCACCGCCGTGCGGCTCCTCGACGAGACCGGCGCGCAGAACGTCGGCGGCATCATGCACGCCGAGGGCGAGAACGACTGGGAGAGGGCCGTGGCCGCCGCCATGACCTCGCGGATCGGCGTGGGCAACGCGGCCTTCCACACCGGTGGCCAGGCCGGGCCCGCCGAGACCGTCTACCTGGGCGTCTTCCGCCGTGAGGTGCTGGAGCAGCTGGGCGGCTACAACGAGGAGTTCATCCGCGCCCAGGACTGGGAGCTGAACTTCCGGATCCGTGAGGCGGGCGGGCTGATCTGGTTCTCCCCGGAGCTCAAGGTCTCCTACCGCCCCCGCCCGAACGTGCGGGCGCTGGCCAAGCAGTACAAGAACTACGGTCGCTGGCGCCATGTCGTGGCCCGCTACCACCAGGGCTCGATCAACCTGCGCTATCTGGCGGCCCCGGCCGCCGTGTGCGCCATCGCGGCGGGCGTCGTCGTGGGCGCGACGGTCAGCCCCTGGGGCCTGGTCGTCCCGGCCGGCTACCTCGCGGCGATCACGGCCGGCTCCGTCCCGGCGGGCAAGGGCCTGCCGGCCGGCGCACGGCTGCGGATCCCGGTGGCGCTGGCGACGATGCACATGTCGTGGGGCTACGGCTTCCTCACCAGCCCGCGCTCCCTGGCGAAGAAGGTCATCGCGAGCCGCCGCACCGCCTGACGGGCCGGGGTCCGGGGGCGCGGCCCCCGGACCCCGCCCCCGCCTAGAACCGGTTCGCCGTGTTCACCTTCATGCACGCCGAGGCGTCCGCGCCGTTGAGCGGGTCCGAGCTCTCGGGTGCCTTGTTCTCGCCCGTCGGCTTTCCCGACGGGGTGGCCGAGGGCGTCCCCGACGGGTCCGGCGTGCCGGGGTCGCCCCCGACCGCCCCCGCCGCCGCGTCCGCCGGGTACGCCGTGCCCGTCCGCCAGTCCCCGCCGACGACCAGGGTGATCTGCCGGACCTCGGGGGAGTGCCGCACCGCCGTGTCCGGCAGCCCGAGCGCCTTGGCCACGGCGAGGGCGTCGGCGCGCTGCCCGGCCCTCGGATAGGTGATCGTGGTGTCCGCCTGCGCCCGGGGCGTGGAGTCGGCGGTCGCCTTGGCGAAGCCCTGCTTGACGAGGAACGCGGCGATGTCCGAGCCCCGCCCGGTGGCCGGCGGCTCCACCGCCGTGCCGGTGCCGTTGAAGACGGTGATCGCGATGTCGTTCTT
The DNA here is from genome assembly GCF_054551825.1 of Streptomyces sp. L500. NCBI lineage: Bacteria > Bacillati > Actinomycetota > Actinomycetes > Kitasatosporales > Streptomycetaceae > Streptomyces > Streptomyces sp. L500. The sequence continues at coordinate 30,794 of NZ_JBTOLC010000028.1, read as the reverse complement.
GCGGGCGGGCGGGGCGGTGGGCGCCGGGCTCTTGTCGTCCTTCTTCTTGTCCTTGCCGTCCAGGGCGATGTCGTTGCGCACGAGCGCGAAGAGCTTGTCGGCGTCGCCCGGCTTGGGTATCACGTGGGCGTCCGGGTTCTGCGGATCGGTGGTCCACGGCATCGTGGTCATGGTGATCCGGCCGGACGGCACCCGCTTGATGTCGTCGGCGAGGTCGTAGAGCTCCTTCACGGAGCCGAGGTCCTTGTCGACGGTGAGGGCCTTGGTGGCGGCCTCGGCCAGGTCGGTGAGCTGGCCCGGGTCGCTGAGCTTGGTGCCGGACTTCAGCTGCCGGACCATCGCGTTCATGTACATGTGCTGCGCGTGGGTGCGGCCGATGTCGCTGCCGTCCTCGAAGCCGTGCCGGGTGCGCAGCCACTGGAGGGCCTGCTTGCCCTTGATGGTGTGGGTGCCCTTGGTCAGCCGCAGGCCGGACTTGTCGTCGCGCACGTTGGCGTCCACGCACACGGGGACGCCGCCGACGGCGTCGGCCATGTTCACCACACCCGAGAAGTCGATCATCATGAAGTGGTCGACGGGGATGCCCGTGAGCTCCTCCCAGGTGGCGACCGTGCAGCCCGGGCCGCCGTTGACCAGGCTGGTGTTGATGATCTGGCGGTCGGTCGACTTGTAGACCTTGCCGCTGTCGGGGTCGGTGCACTTGGGGATCGTCACCCGGGTGTCGCGGGGGACGCTGATCACCGACATGTTGCTGCGGTCCGCCGAGACGTGGACGAGCATCTGGACGTCGGCGAGCGGCGGGCGGTCGGCGTCGTCACGGGCGCCGCCGAGCTCCTGGTTCTCCTTGCTGCCCCGGCTGTCGGAGCCCAGGAGGAGGATGTTCAGCGGGCGCTGGCCGGCCGCGTTGGCGACGCTGCGGTCGAGCTGCTTGTCGCCGAGGTTGAGCTTGTTCTTGCGGATGTTGTCGTTGAGGTGCTGGTAGTAGAAGTACCCCGCCCCGGAGACGCCGAGGACGGTGACCGCGACGCCGAGCGCGGTCCAGCGGGCTATTCGGCCGATGCGGCGCCGGCGGGCGCCGCCTTTCGCGTCGCCCGCCTCCGTACCGGTGTCCGTCCCGGTGTCCTTCGCGGCGCCCCCGGAGCCCTTGGCGCCGGCGGTCTTCGGCGTGCTCTGCTCCGGGACGCCCTTCTGCTCCGGCGCGCTCTCCCGGGCGTCGCGGGACTTCTCTCCCCGCACGCCGCTGCTCTGCCGCATCGGGCCCTCCCCTGGATGGTGTCCGGCCCGATGGGCAGGCGTGTCGTACCTAAATGAGTATTACTGCGCTATGAGATGCGAAAGGCCATTGTCGGGGTTCACTTGGCGCAGATGTTCTCATCGTCGGCTTCGACTTTCTGAATCCCCTCCGGCGCCTTCTTCGGCGCGGACACCGGGACGCCCGCGCCCTTGAAGTCCGCGCCGAGGGTGAGCGTCATCTCGCCGGTGGGGGGCGCGTCGGCCGTCGCCTGCTTCAGGGCGTCGACGGGCAGGCCCATGTCCTCGGCGAGGCGGCGCGCCTGGTCGGCCTGGTTGGGGGCGAACTCCAGCAGGGTCTTGTCCTTTTTGCCCCCTGCGGCGTTGCCGCCGTTGCTGGAGTGCGCCACGCCCTTGCTGTTCTGCATCCAGGCGACGGTCTCCTGGGCGGCGCCGACCCGCCCACTGCCGTTGAGGATCTTCACCCGGACCTTCGCGGGCTCCGCCTTCGGGCCCTGGAGCAGCGCCGCCTGCTTGGCGTCGGCCTGCTCCTGCGCCTTCTTCTCCTTCTCCTTCTCCTCGGTGAGGGAGACGTCCTGGCGGACCATGGCGAACAGCGGCTCGGCCTTGGGCTTGTCCAGGATGACCGTCTTGTGCTGCTTGCCGTCGGCGGGGTTGTCGAGGACGGGGACGGTCGCGAAGGTCACGTTCTTGAGATTGACCTTCCTGAGCTCCTTGGCCAGGCTCGTCAGCTTGCTGATGGAGCCTATGCCGGTGTCGACGGTGAGCGAGTTGGTCGCGGCGTCGCTGAGGTCGTAGAGCTTCTTGGGGTTGGTCAGGGTGTCGCCGGACTTCATCTTCCGGAGCATCGAGCTCAGGAACTGCTGCTGGAGCTCGATCCGGCTGAGGTCGCCGCCGAAGCCCACCGAGTGCCGGGTCCGGACGAAGGCCAGGGCCTGCTCGCCCTCGACGGTGTGCCGGCCCTTGGTCATCTTCAGGTGCGAGTCGCGGTCGTTGATGTCCTTGGCCACGCACACCTCGACGCCGCCGACCGCCGAGGAGAGCTCCTTGACGGCGTTGAAGTCGGCCATCATGAAGTGACTGACCTTCAGGCCCGTCAGCTGCTCGACGGTCCGCCAGGTGCAGCCCGGGTCGCGGTCCTCCTGGCCCAGGCTCTCGTTGAAGCGCACGCCCTTGGAGCCGGGGATGGTCTTCGTGGAGCCGTTCTTCTGCTTGGTGGGGCAGTCCGGGATGTCCGTGATCATGTCGCGCGGGATGGACAGCGCGGTGGCGTTCGTCCGGTCCTCGGAGACGTGGAAGAGCACGGTGGTGTCGGCGTGGCCGACGCTGCCGTCGTCGCCGTAGCCGGTGTTGCCCTTGCCGGAGCGTTTGTCCGTGCCGATGACCAGGATGTTCAGCGGGCCCTTGTCGAACACGCTGTTGTTGATGCCGACGTCGATCTTGTCGATGTTGTCGTTGAGGTGCTGGTAGATCAGATAGCCGCCGACCGTGCAGACCACCAGCACCAGGCCGATCGTGCCGCCGGTCCACATCAGGACCTTCTTCTTCCGGGCGGCCTTCTTCTTCGGCTTGGGGCGCCGCCGCCCGGCGGCCGTCGCCTTGGCCCCGGCGCCCCGGCGGCCGCCGGCCGCCGTGCCGCGCTGGCCCGGCACGGTACGGCCGCCGCCGGGCTTCGGCCGGGCGGGAGCCTGTCTGGGCGAGGTGCGCGGGGCGGGGCCGGAGGCCGCGGCGGAAGCTTCACGGGGAGCCGTCGCGGGCTCCCCGGCTTGATCGAGACGCAGCTCGTAGCTGCCCGTCTCGGGGTCGAACACCCATTGGTCGGCGGGGTCGATACCGCCCGCCCGCCCACGGCCTTGCGCGTCCACGGTCGCTTGAATCCTCCGTCGGTGCCACGCGGCGCCTACCCCCCTGAGGCGCTCGGAGCGTCGTCTGTGCAGTGCGCGGTCAACCCGGCGGTGCGCACCGGGTCGCTCACACTATCCGCCCAGTTCAGCGTCAAGCGACGCCCGTGACAAATTGCACTCCCCTACAACTGGGCAATCTGCCCAATCCCTTCGCGGAGAGGGCTGTGGAGAGGGTTGCCGAGAGAACGCGGAGACGAAAAACCGGTCGGGTCGTTTGACGGTTTTATCGCGTTTGTGGCGTTTAGTGGCGCTCAGCCGCACATCCCGCGTGCCGCCGTGGTGCCCTGATAGGTCGGCGGGACGGTGGAGAGCGGCGAGGGCGCCGTGCTCGCGGGGGGTGTCTGGGACGCCGGGGACGCCAGGGACGCGGCCGGCGCCGAGGACGGGACGGGCGCGGTCCGTGGCGCGACGGGCGCCTGCGAGGGCGGCCCCGGCGGTGCGGCGGGCGGCGCGGCGGTGGCGGGGGGCACGGGCGGCGCCTCGCCGCTCTCCGTCCCGGAGCCGTCGGTCCCCTCCGGCCCCGGATCCCGCCCGGACCTGCCCCGGCCGTGCCGGTCGTCCCGCGGCTTGTCGTCGGCCGGGCGCACCTGCGCGTTCACCGACACCGGCTGGTCCAGCCGCAACTGACGGAACAACTGGTCCGCGTCGGGCTGGACGAGCTCGTCGCGCGCGTTGTTGAACGCGTACGGCCGCCGGGGGACCGTCAGGAACTGCACCCGTTCGGTCGGGATGTCCCGCACGGTGCGCACCAGGTCGTAGAGCTTCTTGAGCGAGTCCAGCCCGGCGTCCGTGGTCAGCGACTTGGTGGCCGCGTCGAGCACGGGGTAGAGCCGGGTGGGGTTGAGCAGCACCCCCTCGCTGCGCATGTCGCGCACCAGGGCGCCGAGGAACTTCTGCTGGCGTCCCATCCGTTCGGTGTCGCTGCCGTCGCCCAGGCTGTAGCGGGCCCGTACGTAGCCGAGGGCCTGCTCGCCGTTGAGCGTCTGGTTCCCGGCGGGCAGGTGGAGCTTGGCCTCGCGGTCGTCCATGGGCTTGTCCAGGCAGAGCTCCACGCCGTCCATGGCGTCCACGAGGTTCTTGAAACCGTTGAAGTCCAGGACGATGTGATGGTCGATCCGGATCTGTGTGATGTTCTCGACGGTGCGGATCGTGCAGGCGGTGCCCGCGAGCTCGTACGCCCAGTTGAACTGCGCGAAGCGCTCGTTGGTGTACGTGCCGTCGCGCTTGCGGCAGCTGGGGATCGTCGCCATCAGGTCGCGGGGGAGGCTGACGGCGGTCGCGCTCTTCCTGTTGGCGGCGAGGTGCAGCAGGATCGTGGTGTCCGAGCGCTGGCTGCCGCTGTCCTCGCCGTACTTGCCGTTGCCGGAGCCGCTGCGGGTGTCGGACCCGATGATGAGGATGTTCTGGGCGCCGCGCACCAGCGCGCTGGGTCGCTGCTTCTCCCAGCGGCGCAGCTCCTCGGCGGTCTCGTCGTCGGTGGTGATGTTGCTGTTGAGCTGCTCGTAGAGCACCCAGCCCAGCCCCGCGACGACGAGCACCAGCGCCGCGGCCACCGCCGCCAGCCGCCGCAGCCAGCACCGCCGGCGGCCCGGCGGGCGGGGCGTCACCGGGCGGCCGTACGGCTCCCCGGTGAAGGGGCCGTCCGGCGGGCCGGACATGCCTGGGCGGTTCACGGCTGCGCTGCGTCCCTCCGCCGCTTGAGTCGGTGGTGTACGCGCCCGGCGGGGCCCGGCGTCCGGGCGCTGCCCGGGGCGCCGGTGCCCGTGGGCACGTACCCCGATCATCGCCCGGACGCGACGCTCCGGCAGCGTCTACAGGGCCGTCACGGTGACGCGCTCGCTCGTGAGCCGCTGGTCCAGCGCGTCGGCGGACAGCCGGTCGGCGTTGCGGCACAGCACGACGGAGCCGCCCGCCGCGAGCGGCGCGAGCAGGCCCGCCGAGAGGCCCTCCCAGGTGTCGTACGCCAGCCCGGACAGCAGGCGCGAGCCCGCGCCGAGGCCGAGCCGGGCGGCGTCGGCGGCCGCCCGCTCGACGACCTGCGCGCCCGTCAGCTCCACCCCCGCCACGGCGAGCGCCGGGGCGCCGGGGTCCACGGGGGCGTACGGGGCGAAGCGGTCGCCCTGGCTCGGCACCTCGACGGCGTAGTCGGCGAAGCCTGCGGGGGCCTCGGGGAAGCGGCCGCCCAGCGGGCGCAGGGCGAGCGCGACGCGCTCGCCGGAGCAGGCGCGCGCCGCCTCCAGCGTGTCCGGGCCGCTGACGACCAGATCGGCGGCGGCCGGATCGCCGCCCACCTCGGCGACCACACCGGCCGAGGAGCAGGCGAGCAGCCAGACGGCCGTCTGCCAGTGGGCGGGCAGCAGGAGCGCGAGCCGGTCGCCGGGCTCGGCGGCGAGCTCGCCCTGGAGCAGATTGGCGGTCTTCGCCACCCAATTGGCGAAGGTGGCCACGGACAGTTCCACGCGCTCGCCGGTGGCGTCGTCGTAGAAGGTCACGAGCGGGCGGGCCGGGTCCGCGGCGAGCGCGGAACGCAGCAGGTCGGCGGGGGTGCGATCGGTGGCGTTCATCGGCGCCAGCGTACGCGCCGCACCGGGTGACGGTCAGTCGGACGGAGGCGTCCCCGGGGCCGTCGGGACGCCCGGGAAGCCGACTCGCCGTCAGCGGATCAATGGACAGATTAGTATGCATATGTCCAGGATTTCTGGCATGCGTGGAAATCTCGTCCCCCCGGCCGCCAGCCTCTGCGCCGCCGCCCTGACCCTGTCCTTCCTCGCCGCCCCCGCCGCCGCCACGCCCTCCGTGGCGATCCCGCCGCACCCCGCCCTCCCCCGGGCGGCCGCGCCGCCCAGGGTGCCGGGCGCCACGCACTCGCTGCGGCTCGTCCCGCTCGGCCCCGGCCACCGGGCCGCCCCGGGACACGGCCGGGTGCGCGGGCCCCAGGGGCTGCCCGCCCGGGAGGTCCCGCCGTTCTCGCTGGTCGGCATCGTCTGGGACGACGCCACCACGGAGCTGCGCGGCCGGGCCCAGGTGCGCACCCGCCCCCTCGGCGGCCGGAGCTGGTCCGAGTGGCGGGACGTCCAGACGCACGACGACGACCGCCCCGACCTCGACTCGCCCGAGTCCCGCGCCGGCACCCTGCGCGGCTCCACCGCCCCGCTGTGGGTGGGCGCCTCCGACGCCGTGCAGGTCCGGGTCAACCCCGAACCGGCCGCCGGGGGCCGGCTCGCCGAGGGCACCGCCCTGCCCTCCGGGATGCGCGTCGAGCTCGTCGACCCCGGCCACGACCCCGCGCCCGGCCGCCCCCGCGCCGCCCGGGGCCGCAGCGCCCCGCCCCCCGCGCCGGGCCCCTCCGACGAGGAGGCCGCCAGCTCGGCCGCCAACTTCCCGCTGGCCCCGCTGGGCGCCACCGAGATCCCCGCCGTCGGCAGGCCCGAGTCGGCCAAGGACGTCGAGGCCACCCACGTCGACGGCACGAACGTGGCCGAGGGCCACCCGATCTCCGACGGCCACGGCGCCGCCGACCCGGAGGCGGAACCCACGGACAGGCCCCAGCAGGGCGCCCCCGACAGCGGTGCCGACAACGGCGACGGGGAAGGGAGCGCCGACGTGTCGGACCCCGACGCCGACTCCGACCTCGACGCCGGCCGCTACGTCGGCCCCCGCCCGCGCATCGTCACCCGGGCCGGCTGGGGCGCCGACGAGTCGATCCGGGAGAAGGGCTTCGTCTACAACAAGACCGTCCACGCCGCCTTCGTCCACCACACCGCCTCCGGCAACGGCTACGGCTGCGGGCAGTCCCCCTCCGTCATCCGGGGCATCTACCGCTACCACGTGGTGAGCAGCGGCTGGCGGGACATCGGCTACAACTTCCTCGTCGACAAATGCGGCACGGTCTACGAGGGCCGGGCAGGCGGTGTGGCGAAACCCGTCAGAGGCGCCCATACTCTCGGTTTCAATACCAACAGCATGGGCATCGCCGTGCTCGGGACCTTCGGGAGGAGCGATCCGTCCAGCGCCGCGCTGACCGCCGTGGCGACCCTCTCCGCCTGGAAGCTCGGCCTCTACGGCGTCAACCCCGCCGGCACCGCGACCCTGGTCTCGGGCGGCGGCAACCTCTTCAAGAAGGGCAGCTCCGTAAGGCTCAGGGCCATCTCCGGACACCGCGACGGCTACGCCACCGAATGCCCCGGCGACCAGCTCTACAACCGGCTCGGCACGGCCCGCTCCACGGCCTCCCGCCTCCAGGGACGCTGACCGGGCGCGGCCGGAACCGCACGTTCTGCGTACACTGGCCGCCGATCACGGCCCGGCCCCGGCAGGAAAGCAGAGACGACAAGGTGACAGAAGCGATCCTCCTGGTCGGTGGCAAGGGCACCCGGCTGCGCCCGCTGACGGTGCACACGCCCAAGCCCATGGTCCCCGCGGCGGGCGTCCCGTTCCTCACCCACCAGCTGGCCCGGGCCCGGGCGGCGGGAGTCGAGCACATCGTGCTCGCCACCTCCTACCTGGCCGAGGTCTTCGAGCCGTACTTCGGCGACGGCTCCGCGCTGGGCCTCCACCTGGAGTACGTCACCGAGGTCGAGCCCCTGGGCACGGGCGGCGCCATCCGCAACGTCGCCCACCGGCTGCGCTCGGCGCCGGACGAGCCGGTCCTGATCTTCAACGGCGACATCCTCACCGGCCTCGACATCGAGGCCCTCGTGGACACCCACCGCACGACCGGCGCGGATGTCTCCCTCCACCTCACGCGCGTCGCGGACCCCCGGGCCTTCGGCCTGGTCCCCACGGACGACACCGGCCGCGTCCAGGCGTTCCTGGAGAAGCCCCAGACGCCCGAGGAGATCGTCACCGACCAGATCAACGCGGGCGCGTACGTCTTCAACCGCTCGGTCATCGACGAGATCCCCACGGGCCGCCCGGTCTCCGTGGAGCGCGAGACCTTCCCCGGGCTGCTGGCCGCCGGCGCCCACCTCCAGGGCATGGTCGACTCCACGTACTGGCTCGACCTCGGCACCCCGCAGGCCTTCGTGCGCGGCTCGGCCGACCTGGTCATGGGCCGCGCCCCGTCCCCGGCGGTCCCCGGCCGCTGCGGCGACCGCCTCGTCCTCGACGGCGCCGAGGTGGCCCCGGACGCCAAGCTCACCGGCGGCACGGTCGTCGGCGCGGGCGCGCGCGTGGCGCCCGGTGCGCGGGTGGACGGCAGCGCCGTCCTGGACGGCGCGGTGATCGAGGCGGGCGCCGTCGTCCGCGACTCCCTCGTCGGCGCCGGGGCGCGCATCGGGGCGCGTACGGTCCTGGACGGCGCCGTCATCGGCGACCGCGCCGAGATCGGCCCTGACAACGAGCTGCGCGCCGGGGCCCGGATCTGGTGCGGGGCGCGGATCCCCCAGGGGGCGATCCGCTTCTCGTCGGACCAGTAGCCGGACCGGTAGGCCGGCTCCGCGACGGACCAGTAGGCCGGCTTCGCGACGTACCCTGGCCGAATGGCCACCCGCACGTGGGCCCCGCCCACCGGCGGCCCGTACGACCTGCAGCGCACCCTGGGCGTCCTGGCGCGCGGCCCGGGCGACCCGGCCTATCGCGTGGACGCGGCCGGGGCGGTCTGGCGGGCGAGCCGCACCCCGCAGGGGCCCGGCACGCTCCGGCTGACCCATGACGGACAGGTCCGCGCCGAGGCGTGGGGCCCGGGAGCCGACTGGCTCCTGGACCGCCTCCCCACCCTCCTCGGCGCGACGGACGACCCGGCCGGCTTCACGCCCCGCCACCGGCTGGTCCACGAAGCCCACCGCCGCCACCCCGGCCTCCGGCTCGCCCGCACCGGGCTGGTCCTGGAGTCGCTGATCCCCTCGATCCTCGAGCAGAAGGTCACCAGCGACGAGGCGTACCGGGCGTGGCGGCTGCTGCTGACCCGCCACGGCGAACCGGCGCCCGGCCCGGCCCCCGCCGGCATGCGCGTGATGCCCGATCCGGCGGGCTGGGCCCGCGTCCCGTCCTGGGAGTGGCACCGGGCGCACGTGGACGCCAAGCGCTCGGCGACGATCGTCCGCGCGGCACGGGTGGCGGCCCGCCTGGAGGAGGCGGCCGCCATGGACGACGCCCGCGCGGCGGCCCGCCTCCAGGCCGTCCCCGGCATCGGCCCCTGGACGGCGGCGGAGACGCTCCAGCGCGCCAACGGCTCGCCGGACGCGGTCACGACGGGCGACCTTCACCTGCCGGGTGTCGTGGGCTACGCCCTCACGGGGTTCCGGGGGGCGGACGACGCGGCGATGCTCGACCTTCTGGCCCCCTACGCGGGCCACCGCCACCGGGCGTGCCGCCTGATCCTCCTGTCGGGTGCGATCCCGCCCCGACGGGGGCCGCGCTTCACGGTGCCGGACTTTTCCCGCATGTAGCGGTGGTTGTGGGCAGGCGTTCCGCAGGGCTGGGGGCACCTCCCAGCGGTAGCTGGGGGAGGGTGGGCACAACCCGAACGACGGCCCGCACCACCCGTGGGCACCCCCGGTTCGGGTGCGGCCCGGTGGGCGGGTTTGCGCCCACCCGTCCCGCCCAGCGGGACGATTGCCCGCAAACCTAGCGGACCGTCACGAACGGGTCCGCGTCGCGTGCGGGCCGCGCGGGCGGCGACGCGGCGGGGCGCCCGATCGCGACCGCGCCCATCGGGTCCCAGCCCTCCGGGAGGGCGAGAACGTCCCGCACCACCTCGCGGCAGAACATCGTCGACGACACCCACGCCGACCCCAGCCGCTCACTCGCCAGCGTGACCAGGAAGTTCTGCACGGCCGCCCCGGCCGCGACCACGAACATCTCCCGCTCGGCGGCCGAGCGCCGGGCGTCCGGGTAGTCGTGGGCGCCGTCCGTCACCAGGCACGGCACCGCCAGGTACGGCGCCTTCCGCAGCAGGTCGCCCCGGCGTACGCGGCGGGCGATCCGGTCCTCGGAGAGCCCGTCGGCGCGCAGGTCCGCGATCCACGCGTCCCGCATGGCGTCCAGCAGCCGCGTCCGCGACTCCTCGGACTCCAGCAGCACGAACCGCCAGGGCGTCGTGTGGTGCGGCGCCGGCGCGGTGACGGCGGCGGCGACGGCCCGCCGGACCGCGCCCGGGTCCACGGGGTCGTCGGTGAACTCCCGGACGGTCCGCCGCAGCGACACCGCCTCCTTCACCGCCTCCGAGGTCCCCAGCCGGAACATGTCGTCGACGGCGGGCCGCACCAGCCAATGAGCATCCTGCTCACCGTCCTCGGTGACCACATGCGGCAGCCCCCGCACCACGGCCACCGGCAGCCCCCCGGCCTTGCCCTTGACCAGGTCACCGGCGGCGGCGAGCTCGTCGACCGTCGCCACGACCGTCGCGACCAGCGGGTTGCCGTACGCGTCCACGCCGCCGCGCAGGTCGTCGGCGACCCGCACCCCCGCCGCGCCGATCGCGAAGTCCGTGACGCCCTTGCGCCAGGGCCGCCCGGCCGTGTCGGTGACGACGACGCCGACGTCCACGCCGAGCGCCTCGCGCAGGCCCTCGCGGATCCGCCGGGCCGAGGCGTCCGGGTCCTCGGGCAGCAGCAGAATCGTCCCGGCGCGGGTGTTGGAGGCGTCCACGCCGGCGGCGGCCATCACGAGGCCCAGCCGGTTCTCCACGACGCGCAGAGTGCCGCGCCGGGCCACGAGCCGTACGGTCTCGGCGTCGATCGCGGCCTCGCGGTCCTCGGCGGCGAGGATCCGGCCCTCGGCCTTGCTGACGATCTTCGAGGTGACGACGAGGACGTCGCCGTCGGCGAGCCCGGGCAGCCCTTCGCCCAGGGCGGCCCCGGCGATGAGCTTCGCCAGGTCGTCCCCGGGGCGGACCTCGGGGATGCCGGGCAGGGCCCAGACGCGGTACTCGGGGGCCGCGCTCACGCCCGTACCTCCTCGGCCAGAGCCAGTGCCGCACGGGCCATGGCGGCGGTGGCCTCGACGTCGGTCATCATCAGCGGCACGGCCCGGCAGCGGATCCCCGCCTCCTCGACCTCGGCCACGGCGGCCGCGTCGACGGAGTCGACCAGCCAGCCGTCGAGCAGCCCGGAGCCGTAGTGGCGGGCCACGGCGGCGGCGGTGGACTCGACGCCGACGGCGGCGAGCACCTTGTCGGCCATGCCGCGCACGGGCGCGCCGCCGACGATGGGGGAGAGGCCGATCACCGGCGCGGCGGCGTCGGCGACGGCCTCCCGGACGCCGGGGACGCCCAGGATCGTGCCGACGCTCACCACGGGGTTGGACGGCGGGAAGAGGACGACGTCCGCCGCCGCGATCGCCTCCAGCACCCCGGGCGCCGGCTTGGCCTGCTCCGCTCCCACCGGGACGATCGCGTGGGCGTCCACCGAGGCCCGCATCCGCACCCAGTACTCCTGGAAGTGGACGGCCTTGCGGGCGCCGTCGCCGCTCTCGGGGTCGTCGATCAGGACGTGGGTCTCGATCCGGTCGTCGCTCATCGGCAGCAGACGGACGCCCGGCTTCCACCGGGCGCACAGCGCCTCGGTGACGGCGCTCAGCGGGTATCCGGCGGCGAGCATCTGGGTGCGGACGATGTGCGTGGCGAAGTCGCGGTCACCCAGGCCGAACCACTCCGGCCCCACTCCGTAGGCGGCGAGCTCCTCCTTCACGGCGAAGGACTCGTCGGCCCGGCCCCAGCCCTGCTCCTCGTGGATGCCACCGCCGAGCGTGTACATCACGGTGTCGAGGTCGGGACAGACCTTGAGCCCGAACAAGTGGATGTCATCGCCGGTGTTGCCGATGACGGTGATGTCCGCGTCGGGGACTGCTGACATGAGGCCACGAAGGAAGCGGGCGCCCCCGATCCCGCCGGCCAGAACCACAATGCGCTGCATGGCCGCAGTCTTTCAGGAGCGCGCCGCCCTATTGAAGGGCGGGCCCGGGTGCCCTCCTAGCTCGTCACGACGGCGGACGGCCGTACGGCGGAGGCGCACAGCGGCGGCCGGTACATCGGCATCTCGGTGAGGCCCGGGTAGTAGACGTGGAGGCTCACGGCGGGTTCGAGGGAGTCGTTGACGACCTCGTGGGCGTACCCGGGCGCGAAGACGCGCTGGGCACCCGCTCGCAGCGCGTGGCGGGTGCCGTGCGCCGAGAGCTCCGCCAGTTCGCCCTGGAGGACGGTGAGCACTCCGGACGACGGGCCGTGGTCGTGGAGCCCGCTGCCCTGGCCGGGGACCCAGCTCAGCAGCCAGACCTCGTAGCCGGGGCCGGTGCGCAGCCGGTGGTACCAGCGGGTGGCGGCGTCATAGCGCACCAGCGGGGCCCAGGAGGCGGTGTCGGCGGCGATGGCGCGGGCCAGGCCGGCGAATTCGGCGACGGTCGTGGGGTGGGCGGCGGGCGGCGGCATCAGGTGGGGGAGGGCGAGCGGGTCGCCGGCGATCTGGACGTCGCTGTTCATGGGGGTGTGGTTCCTCGGCGCGGGTGCCGGTACGGCGGCGCGGAGCGCGCGTACGCACGGCAGGAGCGATCAGAGACAGGAAGCGGGAAAGGCCGATCTCAAGCGGTGCTGAAGACAGCGGTGGAGATCGGATGAAGCGGAGATCAGCTGGAGCTGGAGGAGCCGGGGATCGGCTTCGGTCGCGTCAACAGCTGGAACAGCGACAGCGCGCCTGCACAGCACAGCGGGACCCGTAGGCACGGGTCAGGCTGGGGTTCCCCGGGGCGGAGGCCAGGGGGAGGGAGGTCGCTGGCATGTCACCAAGGAGACCGGCTCCGGAGCTCCCCTGTCAACCGGGTGTCCGTTTTGAGGGGATCTTTCACCCGTGCGGTTACTGATTGGAGTGAAGGGTTTGCGTGCCGGTGTGTATGGACACCGGTCGGGCGACCGGGGTCGTCAATATCGGGTGCAACGGGTTCACCGCAGGTCGCGTCCTTCTTTTAGGGGCGGGAAGGCCCCTGTCCCGGACCGGGTCGGAAGTGGCTTTTGTGGCGAGTGGTGGATGTGTCCACCCTTGAGGCGGTTTGGCAACTTTCCGCGCGCCCTTGGTTCCGCAGAGTGAATAAGGGGCTCAATAGCAGATCCCGGCTTGACTGCCCCGGATCGGCGCACTTGTAATTTCACTCGTGTCGTTCTGCCGCACCTGACCACCTGACACGCGGCAGCACACGGGGACGCATTGACAGACGAGGGGCGCACATGACCGAGCTGTTCCAGCAACTGCTGGTCGAGGAGGCGGACGAGGAGCTCGGCTGGCAGGAGCGCGCGTTGTGCGCTCAGACCGACCCCGAGTCCTTCTTTCCCGAAAAGGGCGGATCCACACGCGAGGCGAAGAAGGTCTGTCTTGCCTGTGAAGTCCGTTCCGAGTGCCTTGAATACGCGCTGGCCAATGACGAACGCTTTGGCATCTGGGGCGGTTTGTCCGAGCGTGAGCGCCGCCGCCTCAAGAAGGCCGCGGTCTGACAGACCGGCGTCATGACCTGACGGGATGTCTCGTTCAAGGCCGGCCGTGCCACGGCCGGGCGAGGGGACCGCGGAGCCGTCCGCTCCACCCACTCCCGCACCATCCTCCATACCGCACGGTCCGCCCCTCGCGCCCCGCACGCGAGAGGCGGACCGTCGCGTTCACAGCCACTAGGGTGGGGGCCCGTCCGAGACGTACCGACGCCCTGGTGGGCCCGCGCCCACGAGAGCCGCGCTCACACGTCCATCGCAGTCTCCACTGAACCGGGGCCCGCACCTGCCATGTTCGACCCCACCACCCCCGCGTTGCTCGACCCGGCCCTCCCGCCCGCGTTCCCGCACCACGTCGTCACCGCCGTCCTCGTCGCCCACGACGGCGCCCGCTGGCTGCCCGACGCCCTCGCCGGGCTGCTCGGCCAGGAACGGCCCGTCCAGCACGTCGTCGCCGCCGACACCGGCAGCGCCGACGACTCCCGGCGGCTCCTCGCGGACGCCCTCGGCGCCGACCACGTCCTCCACCTGGCCCGGCGCGCCGGCTTCGGCACCGCCGTCGAGGAGGCCGTCCGCACGGCCCCCGTCCTGACCGCCGACGACCTCCCCTACCTCAGACGCTCCAGCGGCTGGGACCCCGCCGGCCGCACCTGGACCGAGGACGCCCCCGGCGCCGACCGCGCCGACCGCCGGCCCGTCCAGTGGCTGTGGCTGCTCCACGACGACTGCGCGCCCGAGCCCGCCGCTCTCCACGAACTGCTGCGCGTCGCCGAGGCCGAACCGGACGCGGCCGTCATCGGCCCCAAGCTCCGCAGCTGGTACGACCGCCGCCAGCTCCTGGAGACCGGCGTCTCCATCGCCCGCAGCGGCCGCCGCTGGACCGGCCTCGAACGCCGCGAACAGGACCAGGGACAGCACGACCAGATCCGGTCCGTGCTGTCCGTCTCCACCGCCGGCATGCTCGTCCGCCGCGACGTCTGGCAGGAACTCGGCGGCTTCGACCCCCGCCTCCCGCTCATGCGCGACGACGTCGACCTGTGCTGGCGCGCCCACGCCGCCGGCCACCGCGTCCTCGTCGCCCCCGACGCCGTCCTGCGCCACGCCGAGGCCGCCTCCCGCGAGCGGCGTCCCGTCGACTGCGCCGGCCGCAAACCGGCCAACCCCCACCGCGTCGACAAGGCCGGCGCCGTCTACACCCTCCTCGCCAACACCCGTGGCGCGCTCCTGCCGTACGTCATGCTCCGGCTCGTCATCGGCACCCTGCTGCGCGTCCTCGGCTACATCGTCGGCAAGGCGCCCGGACAGGCCCTCGACGAACTCGCCGGATTCGCCGGCGTCCTCCTGCGCCCCGGGCGCGTCCGCGCGGCGCGCAAACGACGCGGCGAGCCCCGCATCGCCCCCGCCGAACTCCGGCCGCTCTTCCCGCCCCCCGGCGCGACCGTCCGCGCCACCCTCGAACAGCTCGCGAGCGACATCGGCGCCCGCACCGAGGACGCGGCCCCCTCCGCCGGACGCCACGGCGGCGCCGTCGAGTCCGGCCCCGGCGGCGACGACGCCGACTACCTGGAGATCGAGCAGTTCGCCCGGCTCAGACGCCTCGCCCGCAAGCCCGCGCCCGTCCTCTTCACCCTCCTGCTCCTCGTCTCCGCCCTCGCCTGCCGCGACCTCTTCGGCGGCGGCTCCCTCTCCGGCGGAGCCCTCCTGCCCGTCCCCGCGCACCTGACCGACCTGTGGTCCGCCTACACCGACGGCTGGCACCCGGTCGGCGTGGGCAGCACCGAGAACGCGCCCCCCTACCTCGCCGTCCTCGCGGCCCTGGCGACGCTCTTCCTCGGCTCCACCGGCATCACCCTCACCCTCCTGCTCGTCTGCTCGGTCCCGCTGGCCGGGCTCACCGCCTACTTCGCCGCCCGCCCCCTCATCGCCTCCCGCCCGCTGCGCGCCTGGGCGGCCGTCGCCTACGCCTTCCTGCCCGCCACCACCGGCGCCCTCGCCACCGGCCGGCTGGGCACCGCCGTCCTCGCCGTCCTGCTGCCGCTCCTGGCCCGCGCGGCCGTCGCCGCCACCGGGCTCCGCGCGCCGGGCACGGCCCCCGCGTGGCGCGCCTGCTGGGCGTACGCCCTCCTGCTCACCGTCACCACCGCCTTCACGCCTGTGGTGTGGCCGGTGGCGGTGCTCCTGGGCGTCGTGGCGCTCGCGGCGAACTGCGTCCGGGGCGGTGCCGCCCGGGCCGCCGTCCACGGCCCCCGCTTCCTCGCCGCGGCCGCCACCCCCCTCTTCGCGCTCGCCCCCTGGTCGCTGGGGCTCCTCACCCACCCCGGCCGCTTCCTCGCCGAGGCCGGGCTGGCCTACGGCCACGGCACGGCCGGCCCGCTGCGCCTGCTCACCGCCGACCCCGGCGGGCCCGGCACCCCGGGCGCCCTGCTGTTCGCCGGGGTCGTCCTGGCGGCGCTCGCCGCCCTCCTCCGCGCCGACCGCCGCCCGGCGATCCTGACCGCCTGGACCGTCGCGCTCGCCGGAATGCTCTGCGCCGCCCTGGTCAACCGATCCGTCTGGGCCGGGCCGGGCACCCTCCTCTACGGGCTCGCCCTGATCGCGGCGGCCGCCGTGGGCGCCGAGGGCGCCAAGGAGCGCGTCGCGGCGCACGGCTTCGGCTGGCGCCAGCCGGTCGCCGCCCTCGTCGCGCTGGCCGCCGGGGCCGCCCCCGCCGCGGCCGCCGCCGTCTGGGCCGTGCACGGCGCCGCCGGGCCGCTGGAGCGGCGCGACCCGGTGCAGGTGCCCGCGTTCGTGGCCGAGGAGGCGGGCACCCGGGACCAGGCCCGCACCCTCGTCCTCGGCGGGGACCCCGGCCGGGTGACGTACACGCTGGTCCGCGGCGCGGGCGCCCGGCTGGGCGACGCCGAGCCCCTGGCGGCCGCCGGCCGGCAGCGCGAGCTGGACGCCATGGTGGCCGCGCTCGTCGCCGGCTCCGGCGCCGACCAGGCGGGCCGCCTCGGCGACTACGCCGTCGGCCACGTCCTCGTCCGCGACAGCGCCCCCCGCGACATGGCCCGCGTCCTCGACGCGACCCCCGGCCTGACCCGCCTGGGCAAGGAGGACCACAGCTCCCTCTGGCGCGTCGACATCCAGGTCGCCCGCGTCACCATCGTCACCGGACCGCGCCGGCCCGACGGCACCCGCGCCACCGCTCCCGTGCCCGTCGCCGCCGGTCCCGTGACGGCCCGCGCCACCGTCCCGGCCGGGACGGGCGAGCGGGTCCTGCGGCTGGCCGACAAGGCCGCGCCGGGCTGGCGGGCCACGCTCGACGGACGGGCGCTCAAGGCCGTCACCGTCGACGGCTGGGCCCAGGGCTTCACCCTGCCGGCCCGGGGCGGGAAGCTGACCGTCGCCTACGAGACCCCCGTCGCGCGGACCGCCTGGCTCTGGGCCCAGGGGCTCCTCGCCGCCGTCCTGGTCGTGCTCGCCCTGCCGGGCCGCCGCCGCGAGGTCGACGACGACCTGCCCGAGGACGCCGCCGCGGCGCCCGCGCCCGTACCGGCACAGGCCGGCCCGGGAGAGGGGCGCCGCGCCCGCAGGCTGCGCGCGGCGACGGCCACCACGGGCGGCACCACCCCGCCCGAGGCTCCAGAGCCCGCCCCGGCGCCCGAGCCCGTTTCATACGATCCCTACAACCCGTACGAGCAGCAGCCGGCCGCGGCCGACGCCGACCCGTACGCCGCCGATCCCTACGCCGCCGTCCCGCACCAGCAGCAGTACGCCGAGTGGGACCAGCCCCAGGGCCAGGGCGCCTACGGACAGCAGCAGCCGTACCAGGAGAGCGGCTACGCCACCGGGTACGGAACGGGCTACGCGGACCCCTACGCGGGTGGCGCGCACGACCCGTACGGTTACGGGCACCGGCCCTACGACACGACGTACGGCGGGGGCGAGGGGCCCCACCGTGACGGGAGCCAGCAGCAGTGAACCGCACCACCCTGTCCCTGTTCGCCACGACGGCCGTGCTCGCCGTCGTCACGGGAGTCGCCGCGCTCAACCCGCCGTCGGGCGACCACGCGGGCGCGCCGCCGCGCGCGGGCCGGATGCCCGTCCAGCGCTCGGCCTTGCTCTGCCCGGCGCCCACCTCGTCGGACGTGGCGAGCACGACGTACACCGCTTTCACGCCACCCGGGAAGGGCGGCGCGGCGGCCGGGGCCACGGCGGACCTGCTGCCCGTGGCGGGCCCGGCACGCACGGACGGCAAGAAGGACGAGCCCAAGAAGGACGCGTCCAAGACGGACGCTTCGAAGGACTCCGCGAAGGACGACAAGAAGAAGGACGGGAAAAAGGCCGAAACCGATCCGGGTAAACCCGTCCTGTCGCTGAAGGAGCCCGGCAAGCCCGTCACGGCCACCACGGAACGCTCCGACGCCCCCGCCCTCCTCGGCTCCGCCGCCGGGCCCCTGGCCCCCGGCTGGACCGCGCAGCAGACGACCACCGTCGCGGCGGGCGGCGGGCGCGGGCTGCACGGCCTGACCTGCGCGCCGCCCGACACGTCCTTCTGGTTCCCGGGCGCCAGCACCGCCAAGGGGCGCCAGGACTACGTCCATGTGTCCAACCCCGACAACTCGGCGGCCGTCGTCGACCTGGAGCTGTACGGGCCCGACGGCCGGATCAAAGCCCCCTCCGGCGAGGGCGTCACCGTCCCGCCCCGCTCCACCGTCCCCGTGCTGCTGTCGTCGCTCACGGACGCGCCCACCGAGAACCTCACCCTCCACGTGGCCGCCCGGTCCGGCCGGGTGGGCGCGGCGGTGCAGGCGTCCGACGACAAGACCGGCGGCGACTGGCTGGCCCCCTCCGCCGACGCGGCGGCGGGCGCCGTGCTGCCGGGCATCCCGGCCGACGCCACCTCCGTCCGCCTCGTCGCCTTCGCGCCGGGCACGGACGACGCCGACGTCACGGTGCGGCTCGCGGGCCCGAGCGGCTCCATCAGCCCGGCCGGGCACGAGTCGCTGCACGTCAAGAGCGGTATGACCACGGTCGTCGACCTGGGGGACCTCACCAAGGGCGAGGCGGGCTCCCTGCTGCTGACCGGCGCGCGCGGCAGCGGCGCGGTCGTCGCCGCGCTGCGCGTGACGCGCGGCAAGGACGACAAGCAGGAGACCGCCTTCATCCCCGCCACCCCGGCGATCGAGGGCCGCGGCACCGTCGCCGACAACCGCCCCAAGGCGAGCACGCTGTCCCTCGTGGCCCCCGGCAAGGAGGCCCAGGTGAAGGTGACCGCGTCGGCGGGCAGCGAGGGCGGCACCCCCGTCAGCAAGACCTACACGGTCAAGGCCGGGACCACCCTCACCGTCGAACCGCCCCAGCCCGCCGACGGCAAGGGCGTGTTCGCCGTGACCGTGGAGAAGGTCTCGGGCGGCCCCGTCCACGCCTCACGGATGCTGGCGCTGCCCAAGGACGGCGTCCCGATGTTCACGATCCAGCCGATTCCGGACGACCGGTCCAGCGTGGCCGTCCCCAAGGCCGAGCAGGACCTGTCGATGCTGAACGGCTGACCGGCCCTGACAAGGCCGGCGCGTCCTGACGGGCGCTGATCCCGCCCGACCCGCGCTAATCCTGCCCGTAGCGCGGGTCGACCGACTCGGGCGCGAGCCCGAGCAGTTCCGCCACCTGTTCCACCACGACCTCGTGGACGAGCAGCGCCCGCTCGTCACGCGATTTGGTGCGGATCTCCACCGGACGGCGGTAGACGACGATCCGGTCCGGGTCCTCGCCCCGCGCGGCGACGTACCGCCCGAGCGGCACGGTCTCGCCGTCCAGCAGCGCCTCCAGCGGATCGTCACCGGGCCCGCCGCCGGGCTCGGCCGGCACCTCGCGGACCTGGAACTCGACGGCCGCCAGCTGCGGCCAGCGCCGCTCCAGCCGCTCCGCCGAGTCCTGGACCAGGTCGACGAACGCGTCGGCCCTGGTGACCGACAGCGGCACCTGCGGGGGCGCGATGGGGCCGCGCATGCCGCGTCCGTGGCGGTCGCGGCGGCGTGGCCTGGGCCCGGCGGGACCGGGGGCGTCCCCGGCGGCGGCCGGGTGAGGTACGGGGCTTTCCATCACACCCGAGGGTATCCGCCGACCGGCCGTACGCGCGGGGTAGCCGCCCATCTCCCGGCATGTCGCCCGATGAGCGTTCCGGCCATGTCTGCGATCAATTGCAGCCACCCGCCGGATCGGCGTTCCCATGCCGAATGACACTATGTGTACCCGCTGGTGACAGTTTTCTTTGTCACCGGACGCCTGTTCCCCCGGTCCCGACGGGGTCGACCAGGCCGTTCGACAACGCTGTCCACGGTGCGAACCGGGACGACACGGAGGAGTGAGCCGGGGGTGAGTCGTCGCGGCCCGCTCAAGAGTGCGGTACCGTCCAACCTCGTGAGCCCTGTACGTCGCTGTTCGCGCACCGCGTGCGGCCGCCCGGCCGTCGCGACGCTGACGTACGTCTACGCCGATTCGACCGCCGTCCTCGGCCCGCTCGCCACCTACGCCGAGCCCCACTGCTACGACCTGTGCGCCGAGCACTCCGAGCGGCTGACCGCGCCGCGTGGCTGGGACGTCGTCCGTCTCGCCGTCGACAACGGCCCGGCCCGCCCCAGCGGTGACGACCTCGAAGCACTCGCCAACGCCGTGCGCGAGGCCGCGCGCCCCCAGGAGCGCACGCCGGGTCCGGGCGCCGCCCCGAGCGCGGTCGCGCCGACGGGCCGGGGCGCCGATCCGATGGAGGTCGCCCGCCGAGGCCACCTCAGGGTCCTGCGCTCGCCGGACTCCTGACGGCTCGTACTGGCCCCCGCCCCCCGTGCGTGGTCCGGCCGGACGGTGACGGCAGGTAGGTTTGTGGTCCCGTACCGGAGTCCAGGAGGGGTTGGCTGTGGCTGATCTGTCGCAGATCGTGAAGGCGTACGACGTGCGCGGCGTGGTCCCCGACCAGTGGGACGAGTCCATGGCCGAGCTCTTCGGCGCCGCCTTCGCCCGGGTGACCGGCGCGAACGCCATCGTCGTCGGCCACGACATGCGGCCCTCCTCCCCGGGCCTGTCCCGGGCCTTCGCCCGCGGCGCCGCCGCGCTCGGCGTGGACGTCACCGAGATCGGCCTCTGCTCGACCGACGAGCTCTACTTCGCCAGCGGGCAACTGGACCTGCCCGGCGCGATGTTCACCGCCAGCCACAACCCCGCCCGGTACAACGGCATCAAGCTGTGCCGCGCGGGCGCCGCCCCCGTCGGGCAGGACACCGGCCTCGCCGAGATCCGCGCCCTCGTCGAGGGCTGGCTGGAGACCGGCGCCCCGGAGCCCGTCGCCACCGCCGGCACGATCACCTCGCGCGACGTCCTCGCCGACTACGCGGCGCACCTGCGCTCGCTGGTCGACCTCACGGACATCCGCCCGCTGAAGGTCGCCGTCGACGCGGGCAACGGCATGGGCGGCCACACCGTCCCGACCGTCCTCGCCGGGCTGCCCGTCGACCTCGTCCCGATGTACTTCGAGCTGGACGGCACCTTCCCCAACCACGAGGCCAACCCGCTCGACCCCAAGAACCTCGTCGACCTCCAGGCGAAGGTCCGCGAGACGGGCGCCGACATCGGCCTGGCCTTCGACGGCGACGCCGACCGCTGCTTCGTCGTCGACGAGCGCGGCGAGCCCGTCTCCCCCTCCGCGATCACCGCCCTGGTCGCCGCCCGCGAGCTGGCCAAGCACCCCGGCGGCACGATCATCCACAACCTGATCACCTCCTGGTCCGTGCCCGAGGTCGTCGCCGAGAACGGCGGCAAGGCCGTTCGCACCCGCGTGGGCCACTCCTTCATCAAGCAGGAGATGGCCCGCTCCGGCGCGATCTTCGGCGGCGAGCACTCCGCGCACTACTACTTCCGCGACTTCTGGAACGCCGACACCGGCATGCTGGCCGCGCTCCACGTCCTGGCGGCCCTCGGCGGCCAGGACGGCCCGCTGTCCGGCCTCGTCCGGCAGTACGACCGCTACGCCGCCTCCGGCGAGATCAACAGCACCGTCGCCGACCAGGCCGGCCGCGCCGCCGCCGTCCGGGCCGCCTACGAGGGCGCCGACGGCGCCACGCTGGACGAGCTCGACGGCCTCACCGTCGCCACCGCCGACTGGTGGTTCAACCTCCGCGCCTCCAACACCGAGCCCCTGCTCCGCCTGAACGTGGAAGCCCGGGACCCGGAGACGGTGACCCGGATCCGGGACGAGGTTCTGGCGATCGTCCGGGCGTAGCGCTTCGTGCCCGAAGGGGGCCCGGGGCGAAGCCCCGGTTTCGGGAAGGGGCGGGTCAGGGGAAAAACCACCGCCCACGCGACTACGCTGACACCACAGCGCAACAACCCCCGAAGGGAAAACCCATGCCGCTCGAAGCCGGTCTCCTGGAGATCCTCGCCTGCCCGGAGTGCCACGCCTCCCTCCGCGAGGAGACCCCCTCCGAGGACACCCACGAGCTGGTGTGCGAGGGCCAGGGCTGCGGCCTGGCCTACCCCGTCCGCGACGGCATCCCCGTCCTCCTCGTGGACGAGGCCCGCCGCCCCGCGTGACGGCCGCGCACGCGCCCGACGGGCGCAGGCGCCCGACAGCGGGCGGCGACCCCACAACCCCGTACCCCACGGCGAAACCCACGGCACACGGAGGCTGAACAACGGTGTTCGACGAGTCCCTCCTCGATGACCCCGACGGCCTCTCCCGAGCCGACCTCCACGGCCTGCTCCGGGGCGCCGCCGAATCCGGCGCCCGGGTCCGTACGGCCATGCGCGACGCCGCCGAGGCCGGTGTCGACGCGCTCCGGCCGGACGGCCGCCCGCGCGCCGTCCTGGTCGCCGGCCCGGGGCCCGCGGGCGGCTCCACCGCCGACCTGCTCGCCGCGCTCGCCGGGGACAGCTGCCCCGTCACCCTGATCCGCCCGGCGGGCGTCGCCCCCGCCCCGGGCGCCCTGCGCTGGACCCTCCCCGGCTGGACGGGCCCGCTCGACCTGCTGCTCGTCGCCAGCCCGGACGGCACGGAACCGGGCCTCGCGCTCCTGCTGGAGCAGGCCTACCGGCGCGGCTGCACCGTCGTGACCGTCTCCCCGACCGGCTCCCCGCTCGCCGACGCCACCGCCCAGGTGCGCGGCCTCGCGATCCCGCTGACCGCCACGCCCTACGAGGCGACGATGGCCGGCGACGCCCCCCGGGACAACGACTCCCTGGCCGTCCTGCCCACCGGCCCCGGCACGCTCTGGTCGCTGCTCACCCCGCTCCTCGTGCTGGCCGACCGCATCGGCCTGGCCGAGGCGCCCCACGCCGCCCTGGAGGCGCTCGCCGACCGGCTCGACCACATCGCCGAGCGCTGCGGTCCCGCCATCGCCACGTACGGCAACCCCGCCAAGACGCTGGCGGCCGAGCTGGCCGACACCCTGCCGCTGATCTGGACCGAGGGCGAGCTCGCCGCCGCGGCCGGCCGCCGCTTCGCGACCGTCCTCGCCGCGCTCGCCGGGCGCCCCGCGCTCGCCGCCGAGCTGCCCGAGGCGCTCACCGCGCACGGCACGCTGCTCGCCGGGGACTTCGCCGCGGGCGCCGACCCCGAGGACTTCTTCCGCGACCGGGTCGACGAGCCCGAGGCGCTGCACGCCCGGGTGGTCCTCCTCCGCGAGCGCGGACCGGACGTCACCTCCCCGGCCGGGGCGGCGCGCGAGCTCGCCCTGCACCGCGACACGCCCATCAGCGAGCTGGAGGTCGACGAGGAGACCGGCCCGCTGGAGACCGCGGCCGACCTCCTCTCCATCACGGACTTCGCCGCCGTCTACCTCGCGCTCGCGGCCAAACCGGCGACCCCGTAGAACCCGTAGAACCCGTAGAACCGCACGTCAGCACGTCAGCAAGTCCGCACGAGAGTCCGCAAGCCCGGTCCCGTCCGACAAGTCAGGAACCGTCCCCATGGACCGCCTTCTCAACACCGTGCGCCCCTACGCCTGGGGCTCCACCACCGCGATCCCCGACCTCCTGGGCACCGAGCCCACCGGAGAGCCCCAGGCCGAACTGTGGATGGGCGCCCACCCCGGCGCCCCCTCCCGCGTCGACCGCGGAACCGGCCCCGTCGCCCTGAACGAGGTGATCGCCGCCGACCCCTGTCGCGAGCTCGGGGACGACACCGTGGCGCGCTTCGGCCCCGGCCTGCCCTTCCTGTTCAAGATCCTCGCCGCCGCCGACCCGCTCTCCCTCCAGGTCCACCCCGACCTCGACCAGGCCAAGGCCGGCCACGCCGACGAGGAGGCGCGCGGCGTCCCCGCCGACGCCCCGCACCGCAACTACAAGGACGCCAACCACAAGCCCGAGCTCATCTGCGCCCTCACCCCCTTCGAGGGACTCTGCGGATTCCGCGCCCCCGAGGCCACCGCCGAGCTGCTCGCGGCCCTGGACGTCGACGGCCTCAAGCCGTACGTCGATCTGCTGCACGCCCACCCGGAGAGCGCGGCCCTGCGCGAGGTCCTCACCGCCGTGCTCAGCGCCGAGCGCGCCGCCGTCGCCGGGACCGTGACGGAGGCGGCGGCGGCCGCCGGGCGCCTCGCCGCAGAGGACGGCCCCCACCGCGCGGCGTACGCCGCCTACGCCACCCTCGCCCGGCACTACCCGGGCGACCCCGGGGTCCTCGCCGCGATGCTCCTCAACCACGTCCTCCTCCAGCCCGGCGAGGCCCTCTACCTCGGCGCCGGCGTCCCGCACGCCTACCTCTCCGGCCTGGGCGTCGAGATCATGGCCAACTCCGACAACGTGCTCCGCTGCGGCCTCACCCCCAAGCACGTCGACGTCCCCGAGCTGCTGCGCGTGGTCCGCTTCGAGGCCACGCCGCCGGGCGTCCTGCGCCCCGAGGCCGACGTCGACGGCGTGGAGGAGTACGAGACGCCGGTGGAGGAGTTCCGCCTCTCCCGGTACGCGCTCGCCCCCGGCTCGGCGCCCCACCGCCTCGACGCCCGCACCCCCCAGATCCTGCTGTGCGCGACGGGCCGGGCCCTGCTGCGCGGCGAGGACGGGACGGAACTGACCCTCGGGGGCGGCGAGTCCGCCTTCGTACGGGCGGGGGAGCGGGTCGAGCTCGGCGGCGAGGGCACCGTCTTCCGCGCCACGGTGGGTGCCACGAGCGTCGCCTGACACCCGTTCGGCCGCGCGACTGCGACAATGACCGGCCGTAACCCGTAATAGGGAGAGCAGTCGCAGGGGCGGAAGGGAAAACCCGCACATATGAGTGCATCCGGCGGTACCAAGGCCATCGTCGCCGCGCTGGGCGCCAACCTGGCCATCGCGGTGGCCAAGTTCGTGGCGTTCGCCTTCAGCGGCTCGTCGTCGATGCTCGCGGAGGGCGTCCACTCGGTCGCCGACTCCGGTAACCAGGCGCTGCTGCTCCTCGGCGGCAAGAAGGCCCAGAAACAGGCCAGCGAGGAGCACCCCTTCGGGTACGGCAGGGAGCGCTACATCTACGGCTTCCTCGTCTCGGTCGTCCTCTTCAGCATCGGCGGCGTCTTCGCGCTCTACGAGGGCTACGAGAAGATCAAGGAGCCGCACCCGCTGGAGCACTGGTACTGGCCCGTCGGCGTGCTCGTCTTCGCCGTCGTCGCCGAGTCGTTCTCCTTCCGCACCGCCATCAAGGAGTCCAACGCCCTGCGCGGCGAGCAGTCCTGGAGCTCCTTCATCCGCACGGCCAAGGCACCCGAGCTGCCCGTGGTCCTGCTGGAGGACTTCGGCGCGCTCGTCGGCCTCGTCCTCGCCCTCGGCGGCGTGGGCCTGACGATCGCCACCGGCGACAGCGTGTGGGACGGCATCGGAACGCTGTGCATCGGCACCCTGCTCGTCGCGATCGCGCTGGTGCTGGCGGCCGAGACGAAGTCGCTGCTGCTGGGCGAGGCCGCGGGCCCGGAGCAGGTGGCACGGATCCGCGCGGCGGCGGTCGACGGCGAGTCCGTCACCCGCGTCATCCACATGCGCACCCTCCACCTGGGCCCGGAGGAACTACTGGTGGCCGCGAAGATCGCGGTACGGGGCGAGGACACGGCGGCCCAGATCGCCCGCGCGATCGACGCCGCGGAATCCCGCATCCGCGAGGCGGTCCCGATCGCCCGAGTGATCTACCTGGAACCGGACATCTACCAGTCCGACCCCTCCCGGCAACCCAGCCCACCCAGCCCGTCCGGCGTTTGAGGACCGGGGGTTCGGGGGCGGAGCCCCTGAAAGAAACGGGAAGGGGCGGGATCGGGGACCCCCAAAGCCCCCGGCGGCACCCACCGCACCCGGCCCCCCACCTGGCCCCGCCCGTTTACCGAACCTCGGCCAACACCCCAAGCACCGCCCCCTCCCCCTCCGCCTCGAGCAACCGCTCCCGGAACCCCGGATCCAGCAGCTTCCGCGCCAGCAGCGCGAGAATCCGCAGGTGCTCGTCCCCGGCAAACGCCTCCGGCACGGCGATCATGAAGATCAGCCGGGCCTTCGAGCCGTCCAGCGCCCCCCACTCGATCCCCTCGGCGGACCGGGCGAAGCCGACGACGGGAGCCGTCACCGCGTCCGTCTTCGCGTGCGGAATGGCGATCTCCTCGCCCAGCCCGGTGGTGCCCAGGCCCTCGCGGGCGAGCGCGGCCGTGACGAGCGCGTCGACGTCCCGCACCTGCCCGGTGCCGGCCAGCACCTCGGCCAGCTCCCGGATCGCCGCGTCCTTCCGGACGGCCGCGAGGTCGAGCCGCACGGTCCGCGCGGTGAGGTAGCCGGACAGAACGCCGCCCGCGCCCGGCACCGCCCCGCCCACACCACCAGCGCGAGGGACAGCCTCCGCCACAGCGCCGGCATCGGCAGCGGCATCGGCGCGATCCCCCACAACGCCCCCACGCTCCCCGCGCCCCCACGCCATCAACGTCACCGTCGTAAGCGCCGTAACCACCATCCCCACCCCGATCGCGACGAAGAACATGGCCACCCCGCTCACCGCCCCCAGCACGGCCACGATGGGCCCGCCGTGCGGCACGCTGTCCCCCACCGACGCGAGCCCGGCGATGGCGCCCGCCACCGCGCCGCCCATCATGTTCGCGGGAATCACCCGCGCGGGCCGGGCCGCGGCGAAGGGAATCGCTCCCTCGGTGATGCCGAAGAAGCCCATGAAGAGGGCGGCCAGCCCCGTCTCCCGCTCCTGTTCGCTGAACATCCCGCGCCGCAGCAGCGTCGCCAGCCCCTGTCCGAGCGGCGGCACGGGGATGGCGGCGGCGCACATGCCCATGATCTCCGGGTTCTTGGAGACGAGACCGGCGCCGAAGAGGAAGGCCGTCTTGTTGACCGGTCCGCCCATGTCGAAGGCGATCATGAGCCCCAGGAGCACGCCGAGCAGCGCCGCGCTCGTCCCCGTCAGACCGTCCAGCCAGCCGGTGAGGTGCTCGAAGACCCAGGCGATGGGCCTGCCGAGGACATAGATGAAGAACAGGCCGAGGACCGACGTCGCCACCACCGGGATCACGATGATCGGCATGATCGGCCGGACGAACCTCGGGACCCGGATCCTCTTGATCCACAGCACCAGGTAGCCGGCCAGGAAGCCCGTCACGATCGCCCCGATGAAGCCCGCGCCGGACTTGGAGTCGTACAGCGCGCCCGTGTTGGCGATCCAGCCGCCGATCATGCCCGGCACCAGCGCGGGCCGGTCGCCGATGGCGTAGGCGATGTAACCGGACAGAATCGGCACCATCAGCGTGAAGCCGATGACACCGATGTCGTTGACGTGCTTCCAGAACGTGCCGTCCGGGATCACCAGCCCGCCGTCCGGCCGGGGATGCCCGCCCAGCGCCAGCGACACCGCGATCAGCAGCCCGCCGACCACGACGAACGGGATCATGTACGAGACGCCGTTCATCAGCGCCTTGTAAACGCTCCCGCGCCCGGCCCCCCACCCGGGCCCGAGGACGCCCGGCGCGCCCGGACTCCCCACGCCGCCCCCGCCGACCGCGCCGACCGCGCTCCTTCCAGGGCCCCCGCCCCCCTCGTGGACCGGGGCCGCCATCACCCGCTCGATCAGCCGCTCCGGGTGGTGGATGCCCTCGGCGACCCCGACGACCAGCAGCCGCTTGCCCACGAACCGGCTGCTGTCGACGTCCTTGTCGGCCGCGACGATGACCCCGTCGGCCTGGCTGACATCGTTGTCGGTCAGTACGTTCTCGGCGCCGATGGAGCCCTGCGTCTCCACCTTGATGTCGTGACCCAGCGCTTCCGCCGCCTGCGTCAGCTTCTCCGCCGCCATGTACGTGTGCGCGATTCCGGTCGGACAGGCGGTCACGGCAAGCAGTTTGAGCCGCCGCCCGGGCCTCGTCGCGGGGGCGGACGGATCCGCTGATGGCGTCACGTGGATCTCCTCACGAACTCCCTCACAAACTCATCGTGCCCGCATCCTGCAACAACTGACGGCCCGACGGACAGGTCGTCCGGGGCGAGTCCGGAACCCGGCGCTCGGGGCTGGGGCTCGGCAGGGGCCCCGGTGTAGATTCGTGCCAAGAGCCAGACGTCGCTGCTGATGGCAGGTCGGGCGGCCCGCGCGACGGGCCGGCCGAGGGAGAGAGGGCCTCCGACGGACTGGGCTGCGGCCGGGGGAGCAGTGTGCGACCGATCGCGCCGCGGACGCGCTGCGCCGCGTCCGCGCGACGACCGGACGACGCTTCCGTCCGCATGCACAGCCGTACCCACTCCCGCTCGCCCCTGTAGGAGGAGCAGCCGTATGACTACCACCACCGGTCAGGACTTCAAGGTCGCGGACCTGTCGCTGGCGGCTTTCGGCCGTAAGGAGATCACCCTCGCCGAGCACGAGATGCCCGGCCTGATGGCGATCCGCAAGGAGTACGCGGAGACGCAGCCGCTGGCCGGCGCCCGCATCACCGGCTCCCTGCACATGACCGTGCAGACCGCGGTCCTCATCGAGACCCTGGTGGCACTGGGCGCACAGGTCCGCTGGGCGTCCTGCAACATCTTCTCCACCCAGGACCACGCGGCCGCCGCCATCGCCGTCGGCCCCGAGGGCACCCCGGAGAACCCCCAGGGCATCCCCGTCTTCGCCTGGAAGGGCGAGACGCTCGAGGAGTACTGGTGGTGCACGGAGCAGGCGCTGACCTGGCCGGGCACCCCCACCGGCGGCCCCAACATGATCCTGGACGACGGCGGTGACGCCACCCTCCTCGTCCACAAGGGCGTGGAGTTCGAGAAGGCGGGCGCCGCTCCCGACCCGGCCACGGCCGACAGCGAGGAGTACGCCCAGATCCTCACCCTCCTCAACCGCACCCTCGCGGAGAACCCGCGGAAGTGGACCCAGCTGGCGTCCGAGATCCGCGGCGTCACCGAGGAGACCACGACGGGCGTCCACCGCCTCTACGAGATGCAGCAGGCCGGCACGCTGCTCTTCCCCGCGATCAACGTGAACGACGCGGTGACCAAGTCGAAGTTCGACAACAAGTACGGCTGCCGCCACTCCCTCGTCGACGGCATCAACCGCGCCACCGACGTCCTCATCGGCGGCAAGGTCGCGGTCGTCTGCGGCTACGGCGACGTGGGCAAGGGCTGCGCCGAGTCCCTCCGCGGCCAGGGCGCCCGGGTCGTCATCACCGAGATCGACCCGATCTGCGCCCTCCAGGCCGCCATGGACGGCTTCCAGGTCACCACCCTGGACGAGGTCGTCGAGACCGCCGACATCTTCATCACCACGACGGGCAACAAGGACATCATCATGGCCTCGGACATGGCCAAGATGAAGCACCAGGCCATCGTCGGCAACATCGGCCACTTCGACAACGAGATCGACATGGCCGGCCTCGCCAAGCTCCCCGGCATCGTCAAGGACGAGGTCAAGCCCCAGGTCCACACCTGGACCTTCCCCGACGGCAAGGTCATCATCGTGCTGTCCGAGGGCCGCCTCCTCAACCTCGGCAACGCGACCGGCCACCCCTCCTTCGTGATGTCGAACTCCTTCGCGGACCAAACCCTGGCCCAGATCGAGCTCTTCACCAAGCCCGAGTCCTACCCCACCGACGTCTACGTCCTGCCCAAGCACCTGGACGAGAAGGTCGCCCGGCTCCACCTCGCCGCCCTCGGCGTCAAGCTCACGACGCTGCGCCCGGAGCAGGCGGCGTACATCGGAGTGAAGGTGGAGGGCCCGTACAAGCCCGACCACTACCGCTACTGATCCGACCGGCACCGATCCGTACGGCCGGTGCCACCCCGGCAGCTGGTAGAACAGGCCCCCGCCCCCTCGGCGGGGGCCTGTCCCATTCGCGTCAAGGACCTCACCATGCCCCGCGGCCGTTACTCCCTCCACGACCCCCACGACCATTCCCCCCTCGGTGAAGAACGTTTCCACTGCGCCCCCGGCCCCTCGGGCTGGCGCTACGTCTCCCAGCTCACCGCCCCGTCCGGCACCCCCACCGGCTCGGTCGACCTCGCCATCGACGACCTCGGCCGCCCCATCCGCCTCCAGCTCCAGAGCTCCGACTGGCAGGTGCGCGGCGCCGCCCTCGACGGAGTCACCTGGGTCCGCACCGACCCCACCGGCGAGCACGCGACGGAGGGCAATGTCCGCGCCCATGCCTTCAGCGGTGCCTCCCCTGCCTTCTACGTGGCCATCTCCCGCCTGCTCCGCCTTTCCCCCGGCGAAGGAAAAAGGCGCGTCCGCCTCGTGGCCTTCACGCCCCCCGTGCTCGCTCCCCTCACGCTCGACCAGTCCTGGGCCCTGGTCGACAGGACAGCACACGCCACTGACAACGGCCCGCTCGAAGTGGACGAGTACCAGGTCAGCCACTTGGACACGGGGGAGCAGCACTCCGTCCACCTCGCCGGGGACGTGGTCCTCTCGGCACCCGGCATAGAGCTGGAGGAACTGGACGGCCCGCCGTCGTCATGGGCACGGCCCTGAGCCTGGTAGTGTTCTCTTCGCCCCACGAGGACCGTTGACACGGGAGGAGTGGGGAGGTAGATTCGAACGGTTGCGACGAACTGGACTGGATCCAGCGCAACGGTTAGTATCTACCGAGCTTCGGTGAGTGGATCGGAAAGATCGGATTCACACGAAGCGCCTCCGAATCCTTATCGGGAACCGAAAAGCCGATGTAAATCGGCCGGAAAGATTCTGATAAACTCGGGAAGCCCGCTCCAACAGGGCGCTGGAAACGAAAATCCAGACCGACTGCTTCGATTGAGAAGCGGGAGGAACGGAAAACGGA
>NZ_JBTOLC010000027.1:0-83207 GCF_054551825.1 Streptomyces sp. L500 | reverse complement strand
GGTAGCATCAAGCACCGGCCTGGAGGCGTGAGCCGACCGCCGGTCGACGCTGCCGGAGGTGCCCATGGGCGCAGAGGTCACGAACACCGGTGCTCCCGGCCGCAGGCGCGGCCGCCGCATCGACCTGAGACGGCTGGGACGCGCGGCGCTCAGCGGCTCCGGCGCCCGCGGCCGGCTCCCCGACGCCATCGACCACGTCGCCAAGGTCCACCGCGCCCACCACCCCGGCGCCGACCTGGACATCCTCCGCCGGGCCTACGTCCTCGCCGAGTCCTCCCACCGCGGTCAGACGCGCAAGAGCGGCGAGCCCTACATCACCCACCCCCTCGCCGTCACCCTGATCCTGGCCGAACTGGGCGCCGAGACCACCACCTTGACCGCGTCCCTCCTCCACGACACGGTCGAGGACACCGAGGTGACCCTCGATCAGGTGGGGGAGGCGTTCGGCGAGGAGGTGCGCTTCCTCGTCGACGGCGTCACCAAGCTGGAGAAGGTCGACTACGGCGCCGCCGCCGAGCCCGAGACCTTCCGCAAGATGCTCGTCGCCACCGGCAACGACGTCCGGGTCATGTCCATCAAGCTCGCCGACCGCCTCCACAACATGCGCACCCTCGGCGTCATGCGCCCCGAGAAACAGGCGCGCATCGCCAAGGTCACCCGCGACGTGCTGATCCCGCTCGCCGAGCGGCTGGGCGTGCAGGCCCTCAAGACCGAGCTGGAGGACCTGGTCTTCGCCATCCTCCACCCCGACGAATACGCCCGCACCCGCGACCTCGTCCTCGCCCACGCGGGCCGCCCCGACCCCCTGGAGGCCACCGCCGCACGGGTGCGCGCCATCCTGCGCGAGGCGGACATCACCGCCGAAGTCCTCGTCCGCCGCCGCCATTTCGTCTCCGTGCACCGCGTGCGGATCAAGCGCGGCGAGCTCACCGGTTCCGACCTGGGCAGACTGCTCGTCCTGGTCGCCGAGGACGCGGACTGCTACGGGGTCCTCGGCGAGCTGCACACCTGCTTCACCCCGTTCATCTCCGAGTTCAAGGACTTCATCGCCGCCCCCAAGTTCAACCTCTACCAGTCGCTGCACACGGCCGTCGCCGGCGAGGACGGCCAGGCGGCCGAAGTCCTCATCCGCACCCACCGGATGCACCGGGTCGCCGAGGCCGGCGTCGTCGCCCTCGGCAACCCCTACGCGGCCCCGGACGCCCCCGACGCGCCGGACGGCGAGCGCGTCGACCCCACGCGCCCCGGCTGGCTCTCCCGACTCCTGGAATGGCAGCGCGCCACCCCCGACCCGGACACGTTCTGGACGTCCCTGCGCGACGAGCTCGCCCAGGACCGCGAGGTCACGGTCTTCCGGGCCGACGGCGGCACCATCGGCCTCCCGGCGGGCTCCAGCTGCGTCGACGCGGCCTACGCCCAGTACGGCGACGGGGCGCACCACTGCATCGGCGCCCGGGTCAACGGCAGGCTGGCCGCCCTCGGCACCGTGCTGCGCGACGGCGACACCCTCCATCTGCTGATGTCCCCGGACAGCGCCTCCGGCCCCTCGCCCGAGTGGCGCGAGCACGCCCGGACGCCGGCGGCCCGGATCGCCATCGACCGCTGGCTGGCCGCCCACCCGGCGCCCGAACCGGCCGCCGACGGTCCGCCCGCCGCACCGCCCGCCCCTGGCCCGCCCCGGTCCGCCCCCCGGGCCGCCTCCCCCGCGCGCGGCCCGGTCGCCGTCGTCACCGGAGCGGCGGGCGAGGGCGAGGGCGAGCGGGCGGCCGTGAGCGTACGGCTGGCGGGCTGTTGCACCCCCGTCCCACCCGACGAGGTCACCGGCTTCGCGGTGCGCGGCGGCACGGTGACGGTGCACCGCGCGCCCTGCCCCGTGGTCGACCGGATGGTCACCTCGGGCCGGCAGCCGGTGGAGGTGCGCTGGCGCAGCCCGGACGAGGCGGGCGGCGGGGACTACCGCGTGACCCTGCGGGCGGAGTCGTTCAGCAGACCGCATCTGCTCGCCGACCTGACCGAGGCCATCGCGGCCGAAGGGGTCGCCGTCATCTCGGCCGCCGTCGAGCCGCCGTACGAGCAGCGCGTGCGGCACACCTACACCCTCCAGCTGGCCGACCCGGGCCGGCTGCCGGAGCTGATGCGGGCGATGCGCCGGGTCCCGGGGGTCTATG
Source organism: Streptomyces sp. L500 (assembly GCF_054551825.1). Lineage (NCBI taxonomy): Bacteria > Bacillati > Actinomycetota > Actinomycetes > Kitasatosporales > Streptomycetaceae > Streptomyces > Streptomyces sp. L500. Next base: position 81,039 of record NZ_JBTOLC010000027.1, on the reverse strand, counting down.
ACGTCGAGCGGGCGGGCCGGGCGCTGACGGCCCCGCTGTAGCCGCGCGTCCGCCGGCCGGGAAGCATGCCCATCTGTCGTCCGATACGACACTCGTACCAGCATCCAAGACGCTCGTAAGGGTGGGCCGACGTCGCGCCGCCACCGGCGCGCGGGCGCGCGCTGGTAGCGGTGGAGCATGTCGCACTCACCCGCCCCCGGGGAGCGTTCCCCGCAGCGCCGGCGCTTCCCGCGCCGCCGGGCCGCCCTCCTCGCGGCCGCGGCGGTCCTGGTCCTGGGCGCCGCCGCGCCGCCGACCCCCGAGGCCCGGGGGATCGGCGACCGGCTCTTCCCCCACCTGGGCAACCCCGGCTACGACATCGCGGCCTACGACATCTCGCTCGTCTACCACGCCAACAACCAGCCGCTGGACGCCGTGACCCGGTTCGTCGCCCGGTCCGCCGCGCGGCTCGACGACTTCAACATGGACTTCACCCACGGCGCGATCGCCTCGGTGGAGGTCAACGGCGCGCTCGCCCAGTTCACCCCCGCCGGAGAGGACGTGGTCGTCACCCCGACCGAGCCGGTGCCCTCCGGCAGCTCGTTCACCGTCACCGTCCACCACACCAGCGATCCGCGCGGCGAGGGCGAGGGCGGCTGGGTGCCGACCAGCGACGGCCTCGTCATGGCCAATCAGGCCGACGCCGCGCACCGGGTCTTCCCCGGCAACGACCACCCCTCCGACAAGGCGCTGTTCACCTTCCGCGTGACCGCCCCGAAAGAGCTGACCGTGGTCGCCAACGGGCTGCCCGCCGGGCAGACCACCGAGGGAGCGAACACCACCTGGACCTACCGCACCCTCCACCCCATGGCCACCGAACTCGCGCAGGTCGCCATCGGCCGCTCCACCGTGCCCCAGCGCGGCGGCCCGCGCGGGCTGAAGCTGCGGGACGTGGTGCCGGCCGCCGACCAGAAGGCCCTGGAGAGCTGGACCGCCAAGACGCCGGACCAGATCGCGTGGATGGAGAAGCGGGTCGGGAACTACCCCTTCGAGACCTACGGCGTGCTCATCGCCGACGCCTCGACCGGCTTCGAGCTGGAGACGCAGACCCTCTCCCTCTTCGAGCGCGACGTGTTCACCAAGGCCGGCTTCCCCGACTGGTACGTGGAGTCGATCATGGTTCACGAGCTCGCCCACCAGTGGTTCGGCGACAGCGTGAGCCCCCGCGTCTGGTCCGACCTCTGGCTCAACGAAGGCCACGCCACCTGGTACGAATCGCTCTACGCGGAGGAGCGCAAGGGCCGGAAGCTGGTGGACCGGATGCGCGTCGCCTATCAGCTCTCCGACCAGATGCGCGCCGACGGAGGCCCCCCGGCGGCGATCAAGGGGCCCGTGCCCGGCAAGAAGATCAGCATCTTCCGGCCCGTCTGCTACGACGGCAGCGCCCTGGTGCTCTACGCCCTCCGCCAGCGGATCGGGACGGCGGCCTTCGACCGCCTGGAGCGCGAGTGGGTGCGCCGCTACCACGACTCCACCGCCACCACCGCCGACTTCGTCGCCCTCGCCTCCGAGGTCTCCGGCCAGGACCAGGCCCGGTTCCTCCAGCCCTGGCTGTACGGGCGGACGACCCCGCCCATGCCCGGGCACCCCGACTGGAAGACGACCCCGCCGAAACCCGCGTGACGCCCCGGCGGCGGCATGGGAACATCGACGGGTCGGCGAGGCGGCCGCCCCCGGGAATCTCCGGAAGGCGCCGGACGTTGTCGATGCCGTGAGCCCTCGGCACGAGGGCGTCGCACAGTCGTCCAATCAAGCAAAGGATCAAATGACCTCCTCTTCTTCCCTTCCCCAGGACCGGCAGGACCGGCAGAGCCTCCCGGAGAGCCTTCGGGCCGACGCCCTGATGGAAGAGGACGTCGCCTGGAGCCACGAGATCGACGGGGAGCGCGACGGCGAGCAGTACGACCGTTCCGAGCGCGCCGCGCTCCGCCGTGTCGCCGGGCTCTCCACCGAGCTCGAGGACGTCACCGAGGTCGAGTACCGGCAGCTGCGCCTGGAGCGTGTGGTGCTGGTCGGCGTCTGGACGTCCGGCACGGTCCAGGACGCCGAGAACTCCCTCGCGGAGCTCGCCGCCCTCGCCGAGACGGCCGGCGCGCAGGTCCTCGACGGCGTCGTCCAGCGCCGCGACAAGCCGGACCCGGCCACCTACATCGGCTCGGGCAAGGCCCAGGAGCTCCGGGACATCGTCCTGGAGACCGGCGCCGACACCGTCGTCTGCGACGGTGAGCTCAGCCCCGGCCAGCTCATCCACCTCGAGGACGTCGTCAAGGTCAAGGTCGTCGACCGCACCGCCCTGATCCTCGACATCTTCGCCCAGCACGCCAAGTCCCGCGAGGGCAAGGCCCAGGTCTCCCTCGCCCAGATGCAGTACATGCTGCCCAGGCTGCGCGGCTGGGGCCAGTCGCTGTCCCGGCAGATGGGTGGTGGTGGCTCCGGCTCCTCCGGCGGCGGCATGGCCACCCGTGGCCCCGGTGAGACCAAGATCGAGACGGACCGGCGACGGATCCGCGAGAAGATGGCGAAGATGCGCCGGGAGATCGCGGAGATGAAGACCGGCCGCGACGTCAAGCGCCAGGAGCGCCGCCGGAACAAGATCCCGTCGGTGGCCATCGCGGGCTACACCAACGCCGGCAAGTCCTCGCTGCTCAACCGTCTCACCGGCGCGGGCGTACTGGTGGAGAACTCCCTGTTCGCCACCCTGGACCCGACCGTCCGCCGGGCCGAGACGCCCTCGGGACGGATCTACACCCTCGCCGACACCGTCGGCTTCGTCCGGCACCTGCCGCACCACCTCGTCGAGGCGTTCCGCTCCACCATGGAGGAGGTCGGCGACTCCGACCTGATCCTCCACGTGGTCGACGGCTCGCACCCGGCGCCGGACGAGCAGCTGGCCGCCGTGCGCGAGGTGATCCGGGACGTCGGCGCGGTCGACGTGCCCGAGATCGTGGTGATCAACAAGGCGGACGCCGCCGATCCGCTCGTCCTCCAGCGGCTGCTCCGCATCGAGAAGCACTCGATCGCGGTGTCGGCGCGGACCGGCGAGGGCATCGCGGAGCTGCTGGCACTGATCGACTCCGAGCTGCCGCGCCCCGCCGTGGAGATCGAGGCGCTCGTGCCGTACACCCATGGCTCGCTGATCGCCCGGGTGCACAAGGACGGCGAGGTGATCTCCGAGGAGCACACCCCGGAGGGCACCCTGATCAAGGCCCGGGTCCACGAGGAGCTCGCCGCCGAGCTCCAGCGGTTCGTACCGGCCGCCCGGCACTGACCCCGCCGACACGAAGGCCCGCCCCGACATCGGTCGGGGCGGGCCTTCGCTCATTGCCGCTTACTACTGCTCGCTACTGCTTGTTGGCGAACTTCTGGCTCAGCGCGTCGTAGACGCCCTTGGCCTCCGGGCCCAGGCGCGGCCCCGCCAGCCAGGTGCTGTTGGCCGGGCCGATCGACGTGTTGGAGATCAGCACCGGCTTGCCGTCCGGACCGTTGGCGAACCAGCCGCCACCCGACGAACCGCCCGTCATCGTGCAGCCGATGCGGTACATCGTGGGCTGCGACGACTCGATGGTCAGGCGGCCCGGCTTGTCCACGCAGTCGTACATCTTCTGCCCGTCGAAGGGCGGCGCGGCCGGGTAGCCCCAGGCCCCCATGCTGCTGATGGACTTCACCTGCGGGGTGCTGAAGTCGACGGTGAGGGCGTTGCCGACCGTCTCCTCCAGGGACTTCCCAGTGGCGTTCTCGGACTTCACGTGGAGCACGGAGAAGTCGTACGGAGCGCCCGCGCCACCGGTCTCGGCGCCCTGGGTGATCCACTGCGTCGACGTCTGCGCCCAGTCCGCCCACCACAGGCCGTACGGGGCGACGTCCTGCACCGGAGCGCTGTTGACCTGCGCGCCCGGGAGGCCGTTGTCGTTGTAGGACGGCACGAAGGCGATGTTCCGGTACCAGCCGCCCTTCTGGCCGGCGTGCACGCAGTGGCCGGCGGTCCACACCAGGTTGGACTTGCCGGGGTGCGCCGGGTCCTTGACGACCGTGCCCGAGCAGACCATGTGGCCCTCGGGGCTGTCGAAGAAGACCTTGCCCACCGGGGCGGCGTTGTTGTGGTACGGCAGACCGACGGCCTTGGCGGTGACCGGACGCGGCTCCGGGTCCGTGACGCCCTGGTCGCTCGCCCCGCCGCCCGGCACGGTGCCGGGGGCGCCCTGGGTGGCCAGCGTCTTGTCGCTGGAGTGGGCGTCCTTCATCGTGTCGGGCTTCCAGTGGCCCTTGATGATGGGGTTGACGAAGTCGCGGGCCTCACGCAGCCACTGGTCCTTGTCCCAGTTCTTCCAGGCGCCGTCCTGCCACTTCTTCTTCCACTTCTCCAGGTCCTGGGCGGGAATGCCCTTGGGCAGGCTGGGGAAGTCGTCGCCCTTCTGGCTCGCGGCCGCGCTGGGCTTGGTGTCGCCCGCGGCCTTGTCGTCGGACGGGCCGCACGCGGTGGCCGTCAGCGCCAGGGCGGCGGTGAGGGCGGCCGCGGCCAGGACTGGCCGCCTTGTCGATGGCATGGAGTGGGCTCCCCCTGTGATCTGTGCGTATCGGGTGGTTCATGTCCGCTATGTGCGCGGCATGGCGTGAACTTGTCATGCCCCGTCCCGGCGAGGGGCGGGGCCCCCACTATGCCGGTGCCGAGGGAGACGGACACGGGCGGGTCCTCGGTTCCGGAACGAAGGATCTTGCGATCGGACCGTGATCCGCAGCTCGCGGCGTCGTTGGTACGTACGGGGGACGACCGGCCACCGTTCAGCGGGCAGAAGGAGGTAACCGAGCCATGACCCCGACCCGACTACCGCCGCCCGCACCGCTCTTGGCACGCCGGGCCGGGCGCGCGGGCACGCCGCGGCGACAGCCGACCCGCGAGCCCTCGGCCCGGACGTACGCCCGGTCGCTGCCCGTCGTGCCCGTGCGCGCCCGGGGCCTGACCATCGAGGGCGCCGACGGCCGTCGCTATCTCGACTGCCTCTCGGGCGGCGGCGCCCTCGCGCTCGGCCACAATCACCCGGTCGTGTTGGAGGCCATCCGCGCCGTACTCGACTCCGGCGCGCCGCTCCAGGTCCCGGACCTCGCCACGCCCGTCCAGGAGGCCTTCGCGGACGAGCTGTTCGCGACCCTCCCGCGCGGACTGGCCGACTCGGCCCGGATCCGGTTCTGCGGCCCCGCCGCCACCGATGCCCTGGCGGACGCCTTCCGCCTCGTCCGCGCCGCGACCGGCCGCGCCGGACTCCTCGCCCTCGGGGGCGACGGGCTGGGGGAGGTGGTGTCGGGGTTCGCCTCGCCGCAGGGGCCCCTGGCCGGAGGAGCCGGCGCGGTCGGCTGTGCGTCGGGGTGTCCGATCGGCGGAGTCGGCACAGGGCGCGCTCGCGCGCCGGGGCTTCCGTTCGTCGACGTTCGCATGGGAAACCTCGGCGCGGAGGATTGTTCGCCCGGGCTGCCGTTTGCCGACATCCGCACCGCAAACCTCGGCGCTGTCGGCTGTGCGCCGGAGTTTCCGCCCCCGGGTGTCCACGCAGGGGGCTGCGGGGCGACGGGCTGTCCGTTCGGGCCCCCGACCGGCGGCGCCCGCACGGACGCGGCCGGACGTCCGATCGGTGACGTCCACCGCCGCGCCCCGCTTCCCGCCGGGCTCGTCGTCGAGCCCGTCCTGGGCGACGGAGTGGTGCCGGTGGCCGACGACCGGCTGCGCTGGATCCGCGATGTCACCACGGCGCGGGCCGTGCCGCTCATCGCCGACGAGACGTGGACGGGGGCCGGCCGCACGGGCGCCTTCTGGGCCGTCGAGCACAGCCGCGTCGTCCCCGACGTCATGGTCCTGTCCAGGGCCATCGGCGGCAGTCTCCCGCTCGCCGTCATCGTCCACCGCGACGACCTCGACGCCCGGCCGAGCCGGCAAGGCCCGGCCGCCGCCTTCCAGGGCAACCAGCTCGCCATGGCCGCGGGCACGGCCACCCTGCGCCACATCCGGCAGAACGGACTGGACCGCCGCGCGGCCGTCCTCGGCGCCCGGATGCTCGAACGGCTGCGGCGGCTCGCGCGGGAGCACGCGTGCGTCGCGGACGTACGCGGCAAGGGCCTGATGATCGGCATCGAGCTCACCGACCCCGAGGCCGCCCCCCAAGCCGACCCCCAGGCCACCGCGCTGGCCGAGACCGTCCGGCGGGAGTGCCTGCGCCGGGGCCTGATCGTCGGGCTGAGCGACCGCCGCCCCCCGGTGATCCGGCTGCTCCCGCCCCTCACCCTCACCGACGAGCAGGCCGAGGCCGTCCTCGACCGGCTGTCCGACGCCGTCGCCGCGGCCTCCCGCACCGTCCGCCGGCGCCCCACCCCCTAGACCCGCCGCACCAGACCGCCGAAGGAGGAAGGCGCCGCAGCCCGGCCGGAACGCCGTGACCTGTACGCCGCACCCCGCATGAACGCGTCCCTCCCCACCGATGCATCCCCCGTCGGCCAGGCCCTGACCCCGGCGCTGCCGCGCCCGCACGGCAGGGCCGGCGAGCACGATCACGGCGGGCGCGCCGCCCGCGCCGAACTGCCCGCCGCCGGACCGCACGGCGTCGCCGAGCCCCTGGACGACCCCGACCCACGAGCCGCCGCGGACGCCGCCGCCGTGGAGAACCTGCTGCGCTGCTGGGTGCGCGAGAACGGCGTCGAACGCCCCCACGGCGACATCCTCTACCTGCCGCTCAACGCCAGCGGCATCCCGCTGAGCGTGCCGGTGCACTACTGGTCCGCCACCGGCTGGCACCGCTTCGGACGCGTCACGTTGACCGGCGGCCCCGACGACGCCCCCGCCTTCGACGCCGTCACCCTGGCCGCCCTCCTCGGCCGGGAAGCCACCCACCGCGCCGCCCAGTCCGGCCGTCCCCCCACCGACGACGGCGGGGAACTGGTCGCCCGAGTCGCCGACTCGGTACGCCGCACGGCCGTCTTCCTCGCCGACCGGCGCGAGCGGCCCGCCGACCCCGACGCGGGCGAACTCTTCCTCTACGGCGAACAGGCCCTGCTCCTCGGACACCCCCTGCACCCCGCGCCCAAGAGCCGCGAGGGACTCTCGGACGCCGAGGCCGCGCCCTACTCGCCCGAACTGCGCGGCAGCTTCCCGCTGCACTGGCTCGCCGTCGACCGTTCCGTGCTCGCCGCCGACTCGGCCTGGACCGAACGCGGCCGCCCCGTCGACGCCACCGCGCTCGCGGCCCGCCTCGCCGGACCGGACCTGGAGCGCGAACTGCCGCCCGGGACCGTCCCCCTGCCGGCGCACCCCTGGCAGGCCCGCGACATCCGCCACCGCCCCGAGTTCGCCCAGCTCTTCGACGCCGGGCTGCTGCGCGACCTCGGTCCGCGGGGCGTGCCCTGGTACCCCACGTCGTCGCTGCGGACCGTGCACCGGCCCGGCGCCCCCGCGATGCTCAAGCTCTCCGTCGGCCTGCGCGTCACCAACTCCCGTCGCGAGAACCTCCGCAAGGAGCTGCGGCGCGGCGTGGAGGTGCACCGGCTGCTGCGCGGCGGCCTCGCCGAGCGCTGGCGGACGGCCTGCGTCGGCGGGCACGGTTTCGACATCGTCCGCGACCCGGCCTGGATCGGCGTCGACGCCCCGGACGGCACCCCGCTGCGCGGGCTCGACACCGTCATCCGGCACAACCCCTTCGGCCCCGGCGACGACGCCGTGTGCCTCGCCGGGTTCGTCTCGCCCCGGCCGTGGGCCGGCCGGCAGGGCGCCACCGGCAGGCCCGCCACCCACTCCCGGCTCGCCGACACCGTCGCCCGGCTCGCCTACCGCACGGGCCGGCCCGCCGGAGCCGTCGCCACGGAATGGTTCCTGCGCTACCTCGAGGCGATCGTCCGGCCCGTCCTCTGGCTCGACGGCGAAGCGGGCATCGCCCTGGAAGCCCACCAGCAGAACACCCTCGTCCTGCTGGACGCGGACGGCTGGCCCGTCGGCGGGCGCTACCGCGACAACCAGGGCTACTACTTCCGCGAATCCCATCGCGCCGCGCTCGAACAGCGGCTTCCGGGCATCGGGCGGGAGAGCGACACCTTCGTTTCGGACGAGGTCGCCGACGAACGGTTCCTCTACTACCTCGGCGTCAACAACGTCCTCGGTCTGATCGGCGCGTTCGGCTCCCAGCGCCTCGCCGACGAGCACGTCCTGCTCGCCGCGCTCCGTCGCTTCCTCAAGGAGGCCGCGTCCGGCGCCTCCCCGGTCCGTTCCGCCCTGCCCCGGCGTCTCCTCGAAGAGCCCGTGCTGCGCTGCAAGGCCAACATGCTGACCAGGCTGCGCGGTCTCGACGAGCTCTCCGGACCCGTGGACTCCCAGTCCGTCTACGTCACGATCGCCAACCCCCTGGCCACGGCGGCGGGGTGAGCCACGGATGAACGCCGACACCAACGCCGGTACGAACGCCGGGACGAACCCGCTCAGCGACACCCTCGACCTCCGGCTGACGGACGAACTCATCGAGCTCATCACCGCCGAGCACGCCGTCCACGACCTCACCGGACCAGCCGATGCCCGCCACCACACCCGGGGGACCGGACGGCCCGGATTCCCCGATGGTCCGGGCGACTTCCTGGACGGTCTCGCCGACTGGGGGCCGGTGGGCACCGACGCGGGGCCGTTCCAGCTCGTCCCGGTGCGGATCGAGCGCGACCTCCGGCTGGTCACGCAGTGGATGAACGATCCCGCTGTCGCGGCGTTCTGGGAGCTGGCCGGCCCGGGCGCCGCCACCGTCGACCACCTCCGGGCCCAGCTCGACGGCGACGGGCGCAGCATGCCCTGTCTCGGCGTGCTCTCCGGGGTCCCGATGAGCTACTGGGAGGTCTACCGGGCCGATCTCGACCCGGTCGCCCGCCACTACCCGGCCCGGCCGCACGACACCGGGATCCACTTCCTCATCGGCAAGGTCGCGGACCGGGGCCGGGGTCTCGGCACGCTCCTCCTGCGGGCCGTCGCCGACCTGATCCTGGACCGCCGCCCCTCCTGCGACCGGGTCATCGGGGAACCGGACCTGCGCAACACCCCGTCGACGGCCGCGTTCCTCGGCGCGGGCTTCCGGCTGAGCGGCGAGGTGGAGCTGCCCGGCAAACGCGCGGCGCTGATGATCCGCGACAGGGCGCTGCGTGCCGTTCTGTGACGATCACGACGGTCCGGGTCGGCCCGTTTGTACGGCCTGGCCCGGAAAGGCCCGGGACGGACATCGGCCCGCGATGTCAGTGCCGCACCGTAGGCTGAACAGGCTATGACTGCCACCTCCTCGCCCTCCGTCACCGACCTGTTGCACGCCGCCGTCTCCGCCGTCGGCGGCAGCGAGCGGCTCGGCCAGGTCACCATGGCCGAAGCCGTCGCCGCGGCCATCGACGACGGTTCCCATCTGCTCGTCCAGGCGGGCACCGGCACCGGTAAGTCGCTCGGCTACCTCGTGCCGGCCCTCGCCCACGGCGAGCGCGTCGTCGTCGCGACGGCGACGCTCGCGCTCCAGCGCCAGCTCGTCGAGCGCGATCTGCCGAGGACGGTCGACGCGCTGCATCCGCAGCTGCGCCGACGCCCTCAGTTCGCGATGCTCAAGGGCCGCAGCAATTACCTGTGCCTCCACCGGCTCCACGAGGGGGTTCCGCAGGACGAGGAGGAGGGGCTCTTCGACCCCCTCGAGTCGGCCGCGCCCACCAGCAAGCTCGGCAAGGACCTGCTGCGCCTGCGCGACTGGGCGGACGAGACCGAGAGCGGCGACAGGGACGATCTGACGCCCGGCGTCTCCGACCGCGCCTGGGCCCAGGTGTCCGTCACCTCCCGCGAGTGCGTGGGCGCCTCGAAGTGCGCCTACGGTGCCGAGTGCTTCGCCGAGGCGGCCCGGGAGCGGGCCAAGCTCGCCGACGTGGTGGTCACCAATCACGCGCTGCTCGCCATCGACGCGATCGAGGGCGCTCCGGTCCTCCCCGGCCATGAGGTCCTGATCGTGGACGAGGCCCATGAGCTGGTCTCGCGGGTCACCGGCGTCGCGACCGGTGAGCTCACTCCCGGCCAGGTCAACCGGGCCGTCCGGCGGGCCGCCAAGCTCGTCGACGAGAAGGCGGCGGACGCCCTCCAGACCGCCGCGGAGAGCTTCGAGCGGCTGATGGAGCTCGCTCTGCCCGGCCGGCTGGAGGAGATCCCCGAGGACCTCGACCACTGTCTGATGGCCCTGCGCGATGCCGCGCGCACGGTGATCTCGTCGATCGGCAACACCCGCGACAAGTCCGTCCAGGACGAGGACGCGGTCCGCAAGCAGGCCCTGGCCTCCGTGGAGAACGTCCACGCGGTCGCCGAGCGCATCGTGGCGCGCTCCGAGTACGACGTCGTCTGGTACGAGCGGCACGACCGTTTCGGTGCCTCGCTGCGGGTGGCGCCCCTGTCGGTGTCGGGGCTGCTGAGGGAGAAGCTCTTCAGCGAGCGGTCCGTGGTGCTGACGTCGGCCACGCTCAAGCTCGGCGGCGACTTCAACGGTGTGGGCGCCTCCCTGGGCCTCGCCCCGGAGGGCGTCGAGGGGGACGACCTCCCGTCGTGGAAGGGCGTCGACGTCGGCTCGCCGTTCGACTATCCGAAGCAGGGCATCCTCTATGTCGCCCGGCACCTGGCCCAGCCGGGCCGGGAGGGCAATCGGACGGACATGCTCGATGAGCTGGCCGAGCTGGTGGAGGCGGCCGGAGGCCGCACCCTGGGGTTGTTCTCCTCGATGCGGGCCGCCCAGGCGGCCGCCGAGGCGCTCCGGGGACGGCTCGACATGCCGATCCTGCTCCAGGGCGAGGACACGCTGGGCGAGTTGATCAAGAACTTCGCCGGGGACACGCGGACGTGTCTGTTCGGCACGCTGTCGCTGTGGCAGGGCGTCGACGTGCCGGGGCCGAGCTGCCAGCTGGTGGTCATGGACCGTGTGCCCTTCCCCCGCCCGGACGATCCGCTGATGAGCGCCCGGCAGCGGGCCGTGGAGGACGCCGGGGGCAATGGCTTCATGTCCGTGGCCGCGACGCACGCGGCACTGCTGATGGCGCAGGGCGCGGGCCGGCTCGTCCGGGCGTCGGGGGACCGCGGTGTGGTCGCGGTGCTCGACCCCCGGCTGGCGACGGCCCGCTACGGATCCTTCCTGCGGGCCTCGATGCCGGACTTCTGGTACACCACGGACCGTAATCAGGTGCGCCGTTCCCTGTCCGCCATCGACGCGGCGGCCAAGGCGGAGGGAAAATAGCCGGAGACATAAGCGGTCACGCCCAGGGCGCGTGACCGCTTGAAGGGCTGCCGCGAAAACTGCCGCATAAAGAACCGCATAAAGAAAAAGCGCTCGGCGGCGTGAGCGCGCGAAACGTGTCCACGCCTAAACGCGAAGAGGCATAAAGAAGAGCCCCGGAACCGGCGCAGTTGGTTCCGGGGCCCCGTCTTTCGGCGGGTACGTCAGACCCGCCGCAATACGGCCACGACCTTGCCCAGAATGGTGGCCTCGTCGCCGGGGATGGGCTGGTAAGCGGCATTGTGCGGGAGCAGCCAGACATGGCCGTCCTCGCGCTTGAAGCGCTTGACCGTGGCCTCTCCGTCGAGCATCGCGGCCACGATGTCACCGTTCTCCGCCACGGGCTGGCGGCGGACCGTCACCCAGTCGCCGTCGCAGATGGCGGCCTCGATCATGGAATCGCCGACGACCTTGAGGACGAACAGCTCTCCGTCGCCGACCAGCTGCCGGGGGAGGGGGAAGACGTCCTCCACCGACTCCTCGGCCAGGATCGGGCCACCGGCGGCGATACGGCCCACCAGCGGGACGTACGAGGCCGCGGGCTTGCCAGTGGTGTCGGTGGGCTGGGTGCTCGGCTGGTCCGAGCCGCGCACCTCGTAGGCGCGGGGGCGGTGCGGGTCCCGGCGGAGGAAGCCCTTGCGCTCCAGGGCCATGAGCTGGTGGGCGACCGATGAGGTGCTGGAGAGCCCCACCGCCTGGCCGATCTCGCGCATGGATGGTGGGTATCCGCGGCGCTGGACCGAGTCCCGGATGACCTCGATCACACGGCGCTGCCGGTCGGTGAGCCCGGAGCTGTCCGCCCGGATGCCCGGGGGCCGTCCTGGGAGCGAGCGGGCCGGCTTCTGCCCCTCGGCGTTCATGGCTGCGTCATTCATCGGGTGTGCCTGGTCGAGTCGGTTCTGGGAGCGGTCCTGGGCGGTGATGGTGGCGCTGTCTGCGGTGGTGGTCACGTCGGCCCCTCTCGAGATGTTCTCCCTAGCTGGACAACGGTAGTTGCTTTCGAAAGGTTGCGCCAAACACACGTTCGAGTGAAATATCGCGGATTGGCTGACTTGATCAGACGGCAGGGTGTACGGGCAAAGATCAATTCGCCCCATTACGGTACTCTTCGATGCGCGCTTCGCTCGCTCGCGCCGGAGGCCCGTTCGGGTCGCGCGGCGATCGCGCGACGGCCCGTCCATCGCCCTTCGAGGGGTGTCGGCGGTGTCCGGCGGCGGCGCCGTGCCACGTCACCCAGTGTGTCATCCGTGCCCCTCCCGGCCTGCCTCCGGGTCGCTCGGGCGGGGTCGTGTCCCGTCGGCGCGGCGCGACACGCTGAGGTGGATCCTGGCGGCCGGGCACCAGATCTAGTGGTTTGATGGCCACGGCCACCCACAAGTTGTGGTCGATGACCCTCCCCGGTCATTTCGGGTCCCGGTCATCGCCTATGCTGGGGGCTGCTCGGCGAGACCCCTACGGGGGGCGCCGGAGCCGTGGATCGTGACAGCTTGTTCGAGGTTCCTCGAGGGTGAAGGAAGGTGGAGAGCCATGCACTGCCCCTTCTGCAGGCACCCCGACAGCCGGGTCGTCGACAGCCGGACCACCGATGACGGCTGCTCGATCCGCAGGCGCCGCCAGTGCCCCGACTGTTCCCGCCGGTTCACCACCGTGGAGACCGCGTCACTCATGGTGATCAAGCGGAGCGGGGTCACCGAGCCGTTCAGCCGGACCAAGGTGATCTCCGGGGTGCGCAAGGCGTGCCAGGGTCGCCCGGTCACGGAGGACGCGCTGGCGAAGCTCGGTCAGCGGGTCGAGGAAGCGGTGCGGGCCACGGGCAGCGCCGAGCTCACCACCCATGACGTCGGGCTCGCCATACTCGGCCCGCTCAAGGACCTCGACCTCGTCGCCTATCTGCGCTTCGCGTCCGTGTACCAGGCGTTCGACTCGCTCGAGGACTTCGAGGCCGCCGTCGCGGAGCTGCGCGAGGGCCTCGGCCGTGGGACCGGCGGTGGCTCCGCCGTGACCCCGACGGGCCCCGCCGCCGGCGCCGAGGTGCCGGCGCCCGCCGTCGCCGCCGACTGAGCGACGGCAATCCAGACCTACCCGGAGCGCTGAGCGCTCCCGGGTGACAGAACACATCGCGCCCCGGAAGAAAATAGGCGCATTAGGGCGTTTTGCCCGTAGAGGGAGGCGGCATGACCGAGACGACGAGCGGCTCTGCGCGAGGTTCCCGCTCCAAGGGAAACAAGGGCGGCAAGGGCCTGCGCATCGAACGCGTCCACACCACCCCCGGCGTGCACCCGTACGACGAGGTGGTCTGGGAGCGTCGTGATGTCGTCATGACCAACTGGCGCGACGGCTCGATCAACTTCGAGCAGCGTGGCGTCGAGTTCCCCGACTTCTGGTCGGTGAACGCGGTCAACATCGTCACCAGCAAGTACTTCCGCGGCGCGACCGGCTCGCCCCAGCGCGAGTCCAGCCTGCGTCAGCTCATCGACCGCGTGGTGATCACCTATCGCAAGGCGGGCGAGGAGCACGGGTACTTCGCCTCCCCGGCCGACGCCGAGATCTTCGAGCACGAGCTGACCTACGCCCTGCTCCACCAGGTCTTCAGCTTCAACTCCCCGGTGTGGTTCAACGTCGGCACCAAGCAGCCGCAGCAGGTCTCCGCCTGCTTCATCCTCTCCGTCGACGACTCCATGGAGTCGATCCTCGACTGGTACAAGGAAGAGGGGATGATCTTCAAGGGTGGTTCCGGCGCCGGCCTGAACCTCTCCCGCATCCGCTCCTCCAAGGAGCTGCTCTCCTCCGGTGGCAACGCCTCCGGCCCCGTCTCCTTCATGCGCGGTGCCGACGCCTCCGCCGGCACCATCAAGTCCGGCGGCGCCACGCGCCGTGCGGCCAAGATGGTCGTGCTCGACGTCGACCACCCCGACGTCGAGGCCTTCATCGACACCAAGGTGAAGGAGGAGGAGAAGATCCGCGCTCTGCGCGACGCGGGCTTCGACATGGACCTGGGCGGCGACGACATCACGTCCGTCCAGTACCAGAACGCCAACAACTCCGTCCGCGTGAACGACGAGTTCATGAAGGCCGTCGAGAACGGCACGAAGTTCGGTCTGCGCGCCCGGATGACCGGTGAGGTCATCGAGGAGATCGACGCCAAGGGCCTCTTCCGGAAGATGGCCGAGGCGGCCTGGGCCTGCGCCGACCCGGGCATCCAGTACGACGACACGATCAACCACTGGCACACCTCGCCGGAGACGGGCCGGATCACCGCGTCCAACCCGTGCAGCGAGTACATGCACCTGGACAACTCCTCGTGCAACCTCGCCTCCCTCAACCTCATGAAGTTCCTCCGCGACGACGACAAGGGCAACCAGTCGTTCGACGCCGAGCGCTTCGCCAAGGTCGTCGAGCTGGTCATCACGGCGATGGACATCTCCATCTGCTTCGCCGACTTCCCGACCGAGAAGATCGGCGAGACCACCCGCGCCTTCCGCCAGCTGGGCATCGGCTACGCCAACCTGGGCGCCCTGCTGATGGCCACGGGCCACGCCTACGACAGCGACGGCGGCCGCGCCCTGGCCGGCGCGATCACCTCGCTGATGACGGGTACGTCCTACAAGCGCTCCGCCGAGCTGGCCGCGGTCGTCGGCCCGTACGACGGTTACGCCCGCAACGCCGACGCCCACAAGCGCGTCATGAAGCAGCACTCCGACGCCAACGCCGTCGCCAAGCGCATGGACGACCTGGACACCCCGGTCTGGGCCGCCGCGACCGAGGCTTGGCAGGACGTGCTCCGCCTCGGCGAGAAGGACGGCTTCCGCAACGCCCAGGCCTCCGTGCTGGCCCCCACCGGCACCATCGGCCTGATGATGGACTGCGACACCACGGGCGTCGAGCCGGACCTGGCCCTGGTCAAGTTCAAGAAGCTCGTCGGCGGCGGCTCGATGCAGATCGTGAACAACACGGTCCCCAAGGCGCTCAAGCGCCTGGGCTACCAGGCCGAGCAGATCGAGGCGATCGTCGCCCACATCGCCGAGCACGGCAATGTGATCGACGCCCCGGGCCTGAAGGCCGAGCACTACGAGGTCTTCGACTGCGCCATGGGCGAGCGCGCGATCTCCGCCATGGGCCACGTGCGCATGATGGCTGCCGCGCAGCCGTTCCTCTCGGGCGCGATCTCCAAGACGGTGAACCTGCCGGAGTCGGCCACCGTCGAGGAGGTCGAGGAGGTCTACTTCGAGGGCTGGAAGATGGGCCTGAAGGCCCTCGCCATCTACCGCGACAACTGCAAGGTCGGCCAGCCGCTCTCCGCCAAGAAGAAGGAGGAGAAGAAGGCCGAGGCCGCCGCTCCCGCCGTCGCGGAGAAGGTCGTCGAGTACCGCCCGGTCCGCAAGCGCCTCCCGAAGGGCCGCCCGGGCATCACCACCTCCTTCACGGTGGGCGGCGCCGAGGGCTACATGACCGCCAACTCCTACCCGGACGACGGTCTCGGCGAGGTCTTCCTGAAGATGTCCAAGCAGGGTTCGACCCTCGCGGGCATGATGGACGCCTTCTCGATCGCCGTCTCGGTCGGCCTCCAGTACGGCGTGCCGCTGGAGACGTACGTCTCGAAGTTCACCAACATGCGCTTCGAGCCGGCCGGCATGACGGACGACCCGGACGTGCGGATGGCGCAGTCGATCGTCGACTACATCTTCCGCCGCCTGGCGCTGGACTTCCTGCCCTTCGAGACGCGCTCGGCGCTGGGCATCCACTCCGCCGAGGAGCGTCAGCGCCACCTGGACACCGGCTCGTACGAGCCGGCCGCCGAGGAGGTCGACGTCGAGGGCCTGGCCCAGTCCGCGCCGCGTCAGGTCGCGCCGGCCAAGCCGGAGCTCCCGGCCCAGCCCGCCGTGGCCGCCCCGGCGCCGAAGCAGGTCCACAACTCCACCGAACTGGTGGAGATGCAGCTCGGCCTGAACGCCGACGCGCCGCTGTGCTTCTCCTGCGGCACCAAGATGCGCCGCGCGGGCAGCTGCTACCTCTGCGAGGGCTGCGGCTCGACCAGCGGCTGCAGCTGACAGTCGTGTGACGATGGGGGAACCGGCCCGTGCCGGTTCCCCCATCGGCCTTTCCAGGGCCCGTGTTGTGATGAATCCAGGGTCCGCGTTGTGGCGAACCACTGCATCTCGACGCACCCGCACTCGCCCTTCGTCTCGCGGCCGGTGGTGCGGCGGACGGAGCCGGGTCTACGGCGGACGCTCGTGGGTTCGACACAGGCGAACGCGCGTCCTGATGGGCCGGGGATGAACGGGAAGCGGGTGCCGAGGAGTTGACCACGGTGCTGAAGAACGAGTTCCGGATCGAACTGGCCGCCGAGGACGCCGTGACCCTCACCGGCGTGTACCGCGCCGCTACGTGACGCGCGCCACTGCGGTCGCCGTACGATGGGTCGGTGCTGGTCAAGTGGATTCGCTGCACCGTGGTGGACCGCCGGGGGTTCGAGCGGGGGCAGCGGAAATGGGCGGGGCTGCTCGGCGAACCGGGATTCCGGGGGCAGGGGGGTGGCTGGAGCCGGGCGCGCCCCGGTGTGGTGCACCTCTTCGGCTTCTGGGAGAGCCGGTCGTTCTACGACTCCTTCATGGCGCGGTCCCACGACAGACTGGCGGCGGCGCAGTCCGGCACGTTCCGGAACGTCCAGGTGCGGCTCTTCGAGCACCGCTTCGATGTGAAGGTGGGATTCCGGCCGCAGTTCGGCGACGCGGACGTGGTGCGTTTCGCGCACTGCCGGGTCCATGAGGACCGGGTGGAGCACTTCACGCTGATGCAGGAGAAGGTGTGGAACCCGGCGATGGCCGGGTCGCCCGGGATGCTGCGGGGGGTCTTCGGCGAGGCGCCCGGCCCGGAGTTCCTGGTCCTGTCGATGTGGAACTCCGGCGCGGAGCACGGGAAGTACCGCGAGGACCGGGTGGAGCGGCTCGCCCTGCGGGCGCAGACGGAGGCCGATGTCGCGGCGATCACCGGTGACGTCGTGCAGATAGAGCAGGCGTGGACGGTCTGACGGCGTAGGCGCCCGCGGCGACCGCCGCGAGCGTGGCCTCCACGGCCTCGTCCGCCACGGTGGCGTCGATGGGCTCGTGGGTGATGAACAGTCTGAGGAACAGTGGGGCGCACACGGCCCGTGCGACGGCGCCCGCGTCCGTGCCGGCGGGCGCCTCGCCCCGCTCGACGGCCCGCGCGATCAGCGGTCCGCAGCGCGCGAAGCGCTGCTGATGGAAGCCGCGCAGGGCCTCCGCCGCGCGCTCGGACCGGAACGCGGCGGCGATCAAGGCGGTGGGGGCGGCGGCTGTTCCCGGGTCGGTGAAGGTGCCGACGATCTCGTGGGCGAGCGCCTGGAGGTCGCCTCTGAGGGTGCCGGTGTCGGGCGGCGTCCAGGAGTCCTCCCGCGCGAGGTCCAGGGCCGCCGTCAGGAGCCCGTCGACGCCGCCCCAGCGGCGGTAGAGCGTGGTCTTGTGGACGCCGGAGCGCTCGGCGACGTACTCGACGGTCAGGCCCGCGTAGCCGTGCTCGACGAGCCCGGCGAGAACGGCGTCCCGCACGGCGGCGCGGGTGCGCGCGGTGCGCCCGCCGGGCCGGACGGTGCCGGGCGCGGCGGACGAGGGCTCAGCAGCCAAGTGCAACTCCCGTTGCGTTAGTCGGGCGGGGTGTGTCATGCTGATGGTAACGCGACGGTGGTTGCATTTGCCGTCGTGCCGGGTCCGACCGCTGGGGGAGCGTGAGGCATGGTCCGACTGTTGGCTCTAGGGTGGCGGCATGTCACGGCCCCGGCGCATCGTCCTCCTCCGGCACGGAGAGTCGGAGGGCAACGTGGACGACACGGTCTACGAGCGGGAGCCCGACCACGCCCTCAGCCTGACCGCGAAGGGCCGCAAGCAGGCCGACCAGGCCGGGGAGCGGCTCCGGGAGCTCTTCGGCGACGAACGGATCTCCGCGTACGTCTCGCCCTACCGCCGCGCGCACCAGACCTTCCACGCCCTGAAGCTCGACCCCAGTCGTGTGCGGGTGCGCGAGGAGCCGCGCCTGCGCGAGCAGGACTGGGGGAACTGGCAGGAACGGGAGGACGTGCGCCGGCAGAAGGCCTACCGCGACGCCTACGGGCACTTCTTCTACCGCTTCGCCCAGGGCGAGTCCGGGGCCGACGTCTACGACCGGGTCGGCGCCTTCCTGGAGAGCCTGTGGCGCAGCTTCGAGGATCCTGGCCACCCGCCCAACGTCCTGCTCGTCACCCACGGCCTGACCATGCGGCTGTTCTGCATGCGATGGCTGCACTGGACCGTCGCCGAGTTCGAGTGCCTGTCCAACCCGGGCAACGCCGAGACCCGCGTGCTGCTGCTCGGCTCCGACGGTCGCTATCACCTGGACCGGCCGTTCGAGCGCTGGTGTACCCCGGAGTCGTACGGCTTCACCGACTAGAGTTCGCAGCGATGACAGCTGACCGATTCCACCGAGCCCTGGCGAGCCTCCGGGGGCTGGCCGTGGGTGACGCCCTCGGCTCCCAGTTCTTCGTCCCCGCCCACTATCCGTCCCTCAAACGCCGCGAGCTCCCGCCCGCGCCCTGGAGCTGGACCGACGACACCGAGATGGCCTGCTCCGTCCTGGCCGTCCTGGTCGAGCACGGCCGTATCGACCAGGACGCCCTCGCGCGCTCCTTCGCGGAGCACCACGACTTCGACCGCGGCTACGGTCCCGCGGTCAACCGGATGCTGCGCCTGATCAGGGAGGGCGGCGACTGGCGCGAGCTGGCCGCCGCGCTGTTCAAGGGGCAGGGGTCCTGGGGCAACGGCGCCGCCATGCGCATCGCCCCGCTGGGCGCCTGGTACGCCGACGACCCCGAGCAGGCCACGCACCAGGCCGAGATCTCGGCGTACACCACCCACCAGCACCGCGAGGCCGTGGCCGGCGCCATGGCCGTGGCCGCCGCGGCGGCCATCGCCGCGAGCCCGTCCGGCGCCACCGGCCCCGAGGCCCTCCTGGACGGGGTGATCGCTCTCGTGCCGCGCAGCGCGGTCCAGCAGGGGCTGCGCCGCGCCCGCGACATGCTCGACTACGCCGACACCAACACCGTCGCCGCCGTCCTGGGCTGCGGCCGGCGGACCGGCGCCCACGACACCGTGCCCTTCGCGCTGTGGGTCGCGGCCCGCCACCTCGACTCGTTCGAGGAGGCGTTCTGGACGACGGCGCGGGCCGGCGGTGACGTGGACACCACCTCCGCGATCGCCGGAGGAGTGGTCGCCGCGTCGGAACGAGGTGCTCCGCCAACTGCCTGGCTGGAGTCCACGGAAGCCCTCCCCGGCTGGCTTCCGGCCGCTTCGCGCTGAGCGGACGGAAGGAGCGGGGGCGGGACGGGACAGTCCGGCCTCGAAGGCGTAACCTTGCAGGCGTCATGCCCTATCAACCGCCTACCCACAGCGTCGAGCGCTCCCTCCGAGCGACGACCGGAGCAAAGATCGTCGCCGGTGTGGACGAGGTCGGCCGGGGCGCCTGGGCCGGTCCCGTCACCGTGTGCGCGGCCGTCACCGGCCTCCGCCGTCCGCCCGAGGGGCTCACGGACTCCAAGCTGCTGACGCTCAAGCGGCGCACCGCACTCGCCGTCGAGCTGGAGTCCTGGGTCACCGCGTACGCGCTCGGCCACTCCTCCCCACAGGAGATCGACGACCTGGGCATGACGGCGGCCCTGCGGCTGGCGGCCACCCGGGCGCTCGAAGCGCTGCCCGTACGGCCCGACGCGGTGATCCTCGACGGCAAGCACGACTACCTCGGGGCGCCCTGGAAGGTCCGTACGGTCATCAAGGGCGACCAGTCCTGCGTGGTCGTGTCCGCCGCCTCCGTGATCGCCAAGGTGCGGCGGGACGCCATGATGGCCGAACTGGGCGAGCTGCACGCCGACTTCGCCTTCGGTGACAACGCGGGCTATCCGTCGCCCGTGCACCGCGCCGCACTCGAGGAGCTGGGCCCCACCCCGCACCACCGGCTGTCGTGGTCCTACCTGGACGCGCTGCCCCGGTGGCAGCACCTCAAGCGAGCACGTATCAGCCCCGACGACATGGCCTTGGAGGCCGGTGGCCAGCTCGGCTTCGACTTCTGATCCGGACGGGCGCACAGCGCCACCCGCCGACGCGACTCGCACCGGCGTTTGATAAACATCAACTCATGCCTCTCATCCCCGAGGAGCCTCAGATTCACGAGAGTGTCCCGGGTCCCCGCGCGGTACCGGCCCCCGGCCGGACCGCGGCGACCCCCCGCCCTGTCCCTGGTCCCCGACCGGCCCCCATACGGCCCGGCGGCACCGGCCCGCAACGCACCGCCGTCCCGGCCCAGCGCGCCCCTCGCGAGCAGGCCGCGGGAGCCCCGGCGGCCACCCCGCAGATCCAGCTGATCCCGGCCACCGCGCAGGGCGCCCTGGACGCCGCCGACGAGGCCGTCGACGTGCTGCTCGACAGCGGTCGGGCCCCCGGCGAGGTGCTGGTCCTCACCACCGGCGACCCGCACCCCTGGGCCGCGCACGAGCTGTCCTTCGGCGAGGCGTCCTACTGGGCGCAGCACGACGCCGGGGACGACGTCTTCTACACCGCCGCCGACGCCCAGCGGGCCGCGCCCCGCCCGGTCGTCGTCGTGGCCGTCAACGGCGGGTCGGACGCAGCGGTGGCCGACGCGCTGCCCGCGGCCATGGCCCGCGCCGGCGCGCTGCTGATCGTCTGCGGTGACCCGCAGCGCGTCAACAGCCTTCTGGCCGCTGACGCCTGACGGACGCGCACGGTGGCCGGCCGCTCGTGAGGGAGCCGTCGGCCACCGTGTCGTATCGCCCTACCGGGCCACCGTGCGGCGGTGCGCCTCGGGCGCTCCGCCGCCGGAGCTCAGTGACGTGACCGGATAGGCGGCGGAGCAGGGCCGGCGCCCGCTGCGTCCCTCGCCGAGGATCCGCCATCCGGTGCGGGTGAGTGTGATGTACGCGCCGCAGCGCAGACCGTGCAGCGCGCAGGCGTCACGCAGGGCCCACATCCACGCGCCGTCCTCCTCCGTCCAATGGGACGCGCCCGCACGGCAGTAGAGCAGTACGGCCGTGCGGACCGGAGTGCGTCTGCGCAGGTCATGAGGGATCACCCGGCGCAGCTGGGTGAGGAGCGCGTTGCGCAGCTCCCAGCCGTCGGCGGGATCCGCGCGTCCGGTGTGCCGGGCGAAGGAGGCGCTGGCCACGAGCCGTTCGTCCGGCTGGAAGACGGCGACGACCGCCGTGGACGGCGTCGGCGCGTGCCGGGCGTGGAGCCCGCTGACCACCTCGCGCGGATTGCGCAGCAGGGGGACTCCCGAAGCGATCCAGTCCGCCGGTTCGAGCAGTCTGCCCGGGCGGGGAACGGAGTCGGCGGACGAGGGTGGAGTGAAGCCGAAGGCCATGATTCTCCCTTCGTCTGCACGCCCACGATCCGGTGCGGGAGCTCAGGCAGGGCGTACACCGCGGCATACGGCGCGACAGCGGTCCGGCGGGCCCGTGCGACGGGCGGGAGCGGGGGACCGGTCCAATTCTCGCGGCCCCGGCCGCCGCGCGGCAACGATCAATTGCCGCCATTGACCGGTATCCGCTGTTCCGGGGCCCGGAGTTCCGGGCCGCCCGACCGCCACGCGCGTCACCCCTGAACGGCCAGGACCAGAGGGAACACCTCCTTCGCACCGGAGCGCCGAAGGAGCCGCGCCGCCACGGCGAGGGTCCAGCCGGTGTCGGTCATGTCGTCGACGAGAAGGACCGGCCCGCCGGCCGACGCCAGGGCCTCCGCGAGGGCCGGCGGCACGGTCAGCGCCCCGTCCAGCGCCCGCAGCCGCTGGGCGCTGTTGGTGCGGGGCACCCGGGTGTCCGCGTCCGTGTCCCGGTACTCGATCGTGCCGAGGAGGGGCATGCGGCCGATGGCGGCGATGCGCTCGCCGAGCGAGCGGATCAGCAGCGGCCGGGTCCGGGAGGCGACGGTGACGACCCCCACCGGGCGGGCCGGGGCGTCCGGGGCGCCGGACGCCCAACCGCCCGATCCCCGCGCCCAGTCGGCCAGCACGGTCACCACCGCGTCGGCCACGTCGTCCGGAACGGAGACGTCCGGGGCCTGCGGCGCCAGG
Source organism: Streptomyces sp. L500 (assembly GCF_054551825.1). Classification (NCBI taxonomy): domain Bacteria; kingdom Bacillati; phylum Actinomycetota; class Actinomycetes; order Kitasatosporales; family Streptomycetaceae; genus Streptomyces; species Streptomyces sp. L500. Next base: position 58,585 of record NZ_JBTOLC010000027.1, on the reverse strand, counting down.
AGGGGGCGCAGCCGGTTGCCCCAGCCGATGTCGGAGAGCCGCCCGAGCGCCCGGCCGGGCGCCGCCTGCTCACCCGGGGGGATGCGCCCCTTGAGGTCCACACCGACCGCGGCCATCCCCGTCGGCCACATCCGGCGCGGCTCCACCTCGACTCCCGGTCGTCCCAGCTCGCCCCGGGAGGCGTCCAGGGCCGCGCCGGAGACGCCGGCGGAGAACCGGGACCCGGCGCAGTTGTCGCACCGCCCGCAGGGCGCCGCCGCCTCGTCGTCCAACTGCCGCCGCAGGAACTCCATCCGGCACCCGGTCGTCGCCGCGTACTCCCGCATGGCCTGCTGCTCCGCCTCGCGCTGCCGCGCCACCCACGCGTACCGCTCGCCGTCGTACGCCCAGGGCTCGCCGGTCGCGGTCCAGCCGCCGCGGACCCGGCGCACGGCGCCGTCCACGTCGAGGACCTTCAGCATGGTCTCCAGCCGGGAGCGCCGGAGGTCCACCAGCGGTTCGAGGGCGGGCAGCGACAGCGGACGGTCGGCGGTGGCCAGCACGTCGAGCGTGCGACGGACCTGCTCCTCCGGCGGGAAGGCCAGCGACGCGAAGTACTTCCAGATCGCCTCGTCCTCACGCCCGGGCAGCAGCAGCACCTCGGCGTGCTCGACGCCGCGCCCGGCCCGGCCCACCTGCTGGTAGTACGCGATGGGGGAGGAGGGGGAACCGAGGTGGACGACGAAGCCGAGGTCGGGCTTGTCGAAGCCCATGCCGAGCGCGGAGGTGGCCACCAGCGCCTTGACGCGGTTCGCCTGCAGGTCCTCCTCGGCCTGCTGACGGTCGGCGTTCTCGGTCTTGCCGGTGTACGAGGCGACGGTGTGGCCGCGGCGGCGCAGGAACGCGGCGACCTCCTCTGCGGCGGCGACCGTGAGCGTGTAGACGATGCCCGAACCGGGGAGCTCGTCGAGGTGATCGGCGAGCCAGGCCAGGCGGTGGGCGGCGTCCGGGAGCTCCAGGACGGCGAGGCTCAGGCTCTCCCGGTCCAGCGGACCGCGCAGCACCAGCGCCTCCTCGGCCCCCTCACCCGTACCCAGCTGCTCGGCGACGTCGGCGGTGACGCGGGCGTTCGCCGTGGCGGTCGTCGCGAGCACCGGCACCCCGGGCGGCAGGTCGGCGAGCATGGTCCGCAGCCGGCGGTAGTCGGGCCGGAAGTCATGGCCCCAGTCGGAGATGCAGTGCGCCTCGTCCACGACGAGCAGACCGGTGGCGGCGGCGAGCTTGGGCAGCACGTTGTCCCGGAAGTCCGGGTTGTTGAGCCGCTCCGGGCTCACCAGCAGCACGTCCACCTCGCCCGCCGCGACCTCGGCCTGGACGGTCTCCCACTCCTCGGTGTTGGAGGAATTGATCGTGCGCGCGTGGATGCCCGCCCGCGCGGCCGCCTCGACCTGGTTGCGCATCAGGGCGAGCAGGGGAGAGACGATCACGGTCGGGCCGCTGCCCCGCGCCCGCAGCAGGGCGGTCGCGACGAAGTACACCGCGGACTTGCCCCACCCGGTGCGCTGGACCACCAGCGCGCGGCGGCGGTCGGCGACGAGGGCCTCGATCGCGCGCCACTGGTCCTCGCGCAGTCTCGCCGTGCCCGTGGCGTCTCCGACGAGACGGGCGAGGACGGTATCCGCCGAGACGCGGAGGGCTTCGTTGGTCATGCCCCCATGCAACACGAGGACACTGACAACGCGCGAACCGGTGGCCGGACCTGTGGAAAACCCGCGCGGACGTTTCTCCACAGGAGTAGTACGACAATACTTCTGGAGTTATCCACAGGGCTGGCGGGCTCGGACGGCCTCGCGGGACTCTCGGGCCATGACCCACCACAACGAGTCCTCCCGCCCCTCCACCGACTCCTCCGCCGCCTGGAACACCCCGCCGGACGCGCAGATCACGCTGCGCAGCCCGGCCGAACTCGCCGACGCCCTTCCGTACTTGCTGGGCTTCCACCCCAACGACAGCGTGGTGATGCTGGCCCTCCACGGCGAGCGCGGCCGCTTCGGCGGGCGGCTCAGGCTCGGCATCCCGGGCCCGGACGAGTGGCCCGACGTCAGCCGGCAGCTCGCCGAGACCCTGATCGCGGGCTGCGACAAGCGGGGTGCCCGGCCCGACGGCATCGTCCTGTTCCTCTGCCAGGACCCCGCGGGAGGGGAGACCGGCCGCCAGGTCATGGAGCGGCTCCGCCCGCTGGCCCAGAGCCTGCGCCTGGCCTGCGGCGGGCTGGACGTCCCCGTCTACGAGGCGCTGTGCCTCTCCGACGGCCGCTACTGGTCCTACTGCTGCCCAGACGAACGCTGCTGCCCGCCGGACGGCGCGCCGCTGACCCCTCTCGGCACCTCGGTCATGGCGGCGGCCGCCGCCTACGCGGGAATCCAGGTGCGCGGAACGCTCCGCGAGATGGAGGCCCGGTACGCCCCGCTCACCGGAGGACGGGCGATGGAGCAGCAGTCCGCGCTGGACGCGGCCGCCGCCGACCTCGTTCCGCGCATCCTCGCCGGCACCGCCGGCCGGACCGTACGGCAGGAGACGCTGGACCTGGTGAGCCTGGTCGTGGGCCGGTTCCACACGGCCCGGCCCGTCATCGGCCGGGTGGAAGCCGATGCCCGTGACGACGACCTTCTGGCCGCCGACGAGGCGGCGGCCGTCATCCTCGGCCTTCAGGACCGCACCACGCGCGACCACGCCGCGGAATGGATGGAGGGCCCCCGGGCCCCTGCGGTGCTGCGCTTGTGGCGGGCTCTCGTCCGGCGGTGCGTGCCGCCCTACACGGAGCACGCGGCCGCGCCCCTCGCCCTCGCGGGCTGGGTCGCCTGGTCGATCGGCGACCACCCCGAGGCACGGGTCGCCCTGAGCCGGGCCCTGAGCGCCGACCCCGAATACCTCTTCGCCCAGCTCCTGCACCGCGCGTGCAACGACGGCATGGACCCCGAACACCTCCGTCGCTGTCTGCGCCGCGAACGCGCCGACCGCGCGGTGCACACGGCCGCCCAAGCCGAAGCGGCCCGCGCGGCGGCCGCCGACGCGAGGAGCCGGAAGCCCGCTACGGGGGCGGGGCCCGGTGCTATGGCCGAGGAGGACGAGGCGGTCATGACGAGCCCTGTGCCGACCATGACGAGCCCGGTGCCGGCTACGGAGACGGCGGTGGTCGGGAACGCGGCAGTGATGGACGAAAGGGAAGCGATGGAGGTGATGGGAGCGACGGGGGCAATGGAAGCGACGGAAGCAGTGGAAGTGATGGAAGCAGTGCAAGTGATGGAAGCGGCGGAACGCGCGGGCGAGCGGCGACGCCGTGACCGGCCCGCGAGCGCCGGTGCGAGGTCGACCGGTGCGGGGTCGGCCGATGCGGGGCCCGCCCGCCCGGCAGGCCCGAGCGGGCCGGGCTCTTCTGCCGCGCCGGGCTCTCCGGGCGGGCCCGTGGGCCCAGCGGGCGCCGGTGGGCCCGAGGGCCGGGCGCGTACGCGGCGGCGCGGTGGGCAGCGGGGCGCGCGGAGCCGGTCATGACCCCGGCTTCCGTGCGCCACCGTGACTTCGGCGGGCCCGGCGCCGTTCACCTATGTGGCCGTAATCGTCGTCGGCGACCGTCATCGGCCACCCGGCGGTCCCCTGACGACCGCCGGACGCCGGACCGCGAGAGCCCAGGGAGCGCAGACACCGTGCAAGGCATCGCCCCCAAGGGTCCTTCGACCCACACGCCCCAGCTGGTTCAGCGTCCGCCCGAGCAGCGGCGCGGCGGCGGTGCGCGCCCCCAGGGGCCGCAGCCCGTTCACGAGGCACTGATCTGCGTCTCCCTCCCGGCGCTCGCGATCTCCCGGGCGCACGGGCAGCTCACCGGGCACGGACTCGACGGGTTCTACCGCAGCGGCCGCAGGCTCCTGGGCACGTGCCGGGTGCGGATCGCGGGGGTCGAGCCGATGCCCGTGCAGGGTCGGATGGTCGGCGCGGACCGCGCCCGCTTCGTCGGCACGGTGCGCACCCCCGCCGACGCCGGGCCGGATCCAGCCGTCACCGTCGAGCGGCTGCGCGACGCCGAGGGCGTGGAGCGGATCGTCGTCCGCAGTTCGGCGGCGCAGGAGCTGACGCTGCCCGTGGAAGTGGCCCTGGGCACCGACCTCGCCGAGCTGGCCGCGATCGCCGCCGGGGCCGCCGGGCCCGAGATCCCCGCCGATGTCCACGCCTCCGGGCTGCGCTGGTCGGCCCCCAGGCTGCACGCGGTGGTCACCGCCGACCCGGCCCCGGACGACGTCCTCGCCTCGGCGGGACTGCTGTGCTGGGAGATACGGCTGCCGCCCGGGGGCAGCCGGAGCATCGAGCTGCGGGTGCGCCCCGAGTTGCCAGGTCGCCCGCACGCGGCCGAGTCGGCGACGCACGGCCGGGGCGGGGCGGCGCCGCCCTGGGGAGAGGCCGAGGCCGACGGTGACGACCCACGGGTTCCGGCACTGCTGGCGACGGCCCTCGGCGACCTTCGCGCGCTCCTCGTGCGCGATCCCGTCCACCCGGGCGACGCCCACCTCGCCGCCGGCATCCCCTGGCGGTGCGGCCAGCTCGCCCCCGCCGAGGCCCTCTGGGCGGCCCGGATGGCCCTGCCCCTGGGCGTCCGGCTGGCCGCCGGCACGCTGCGCACCCTGGCGCGTACCCAGATCGCCGGCCCGGGCCCCGACACCGGCAGGATCCCCGGGGCGCTCCGGCACTCGGGCGCCCATCTGCCCCCCGGGTGCACCGGCGTCGAGGCGACCCTGCTGTTCCCCGTCGTCCTCGCGGAGGCCCGTCGCTGGGGGCTTCCGGAGCAGGAGACCGAGGCCCTGCTGCCCGCCGCCGAGCGGTGCCTGGAGTGGCTGCGGGCCGCCACCGGGGACCGGGTGTACCTCGCGGACCCGGCGCCCGGTGGGCCGTACCGCTGCGAGGTCCAGGCACACGCCCACCGGGCCGCGTCCCTCGGGGCCGACCTGCTGGAGGCATACGGCCGCCCCGGCGCGGAGGGGCTGCGCGAGTGGGCGGCGGCCTTGCGCCGCCGCTTCCGGGAGGACTTCTGGGCCGACGACCCCGGTGGTGGGCGGCCCGTGGCCGCGCGCACGGCCGACGGCCGGCTGATACCCCACCTGGGCTGCGCGGCGGCCCACCTGCTGGACACGGGGCTGCTCGGAGCGGGGGAGTACGGCCCGGGGCTGCTCGACAGGGTGCAGACCGAGCAACTCGCCCGGCTGCTCGGCGGGCCCGCCCTCGACTCGGGCTGGGGGCTGCGCAGCCTGGGGGCGAAGGAACCGGGGCACAACCCCTTCGGGCACCGCGGGGGCGCCGTACGAGTCCATGAGACGGCGGTCGCCGTGGCCGGGCTGATGACGGCCGGATACGAGAAGGAGGCCACCGGGCTGCTCCGGGGGGTTCTCGACGCCTCCGAGTCCTTCGGCCATCGGCTGCCGGAGATGTACGCGGGGGATCAGCGGACCACGGGCGGAGCGCCGCTGCCGCACCCGGCGGCCTGCCGGCCCGCCGCCGTGGCCGCCGCCGGCGCGGTCCAGCTGCTGACGGCCGCGGCCGGGGTGCGTCCCGACGTCCCGGCGGGCGGGGTGACGGTCCGGCCGCCGCGCTCGGCGCCGCTCGGGGAGCTGCGGTTCACCGGGCTGCGCGTCGCCGAGCGGCCGTTCTCCGTACGGATCAGCAGGCTCGGGCTCGGCATGGTCGAGGAAGCCGCGGCCGGACTGCAGCTGGGGGTGTGAGCGGATGAGCGCCGGGTTCGTGGCCGGACCGCTCATGGGGGGAGCGGAAGAGCCTGTTTATCGTCAGGAAGACGACTATGATCACGGTATGCCCTACGACCCGTCGGCCTTCCCGCCCTTCGCAGTCACCGTCGACCTGGTCGTGCTCACCGTGCGGCGCCACGCGCTGTGCGCGCTGGCCGTCCGCCGCGGCGAGCCCCCGTTCCAGGGCCGGTGGGCCCTGCCCGGCGGGTTCGTGCGGGGCGACGAGGACCTGGCGACGGCGGCCGCCCGGGAGCTGGCCGAGGAGACCGGGCTGCAGGCCCACGACCCGGCGGCGGCCGCGAACGCCAACGCCGCGCACCTCGAACAACTCGCCACGTACGGCGACCCCAAGCGCGATCCCCGGATGCGCGTGGTGAGCGTGGCCCACCTCGCGCTCGCGCCCGACCTGCCGGCCCCGCGCCCGGGCGGCGACGCGCGCAGCGTGCGCTGGGCCCCCGTCGAGGACCTGCTGGACCAGGAGGTCGGATACGGGCGCGAGGGCGAGCAGGCCGCGCCGCTGGCCTTCGATCACGCCCGCATCCTCGCGGACGGCGTCGAGCGCGCCCGGTCGAAGATCGAGTACTCCTCGCTGGCCACGGCCTTCTGCCCGCAGGAGTTCACGGTCGGCGAGCTCCGACGGGTCTACGAAGCGGTGTGGGGCGTCGCGCTGGACCCGCGGAACTTCCACCGCAAGGTCACCGGCACGCCGGGGTTCCTGGTGCCCACGGGCGGGACGACGACACGCCAGGGCGGGCGTCCGGCGCAGCTCTTCCGGGCGGGCGGGGCCACGCTGCTCAATCCGCCCATGCTGCGGCCCGAGGCGTAGCCCCGGAGCTCGCGGGGACCGAAGCGGAAGAGGGCACCGGGGCCGCCGCCGGAGGGGACACGCGGCGGCGGGTATCCGCAGTGCGCAGCAAATAGGACATATCGGGTTACGGTGCTGCGGTACGGTCCCGCCGTCCCGCGAGTGAAGCCATGATCCAGGCCATCGGGCTGACCAGCCTCTCCCGCCGCCACCAGCCCCCCGCCGTCGACGACCTCACCTTCGAGGCCCGCCCCGGGCGCGTCACCGTGCTGCTCGGCGAGCCCGGCTCCGGCAAGACCGCCGCCCTGCGCCTGATGCTGCGACTCGACCCGGGGCGCGGCGTCGCCCTCTTCCGCGGCCGCACCCTGGACCGGATCCCCCACCCCGCCCGCGAGATCGGCGTCCTCCTCGGGGACGTCCCCGGCCACCCCGGTCGCACGGCCCGCGGCCATCTGCGCATGCTCAGCGCCGCGGCCGGGGTCCCCGCCGAGCGCGCCGATGACGTTCTCGAGGTCGTCGGCCTCAGCGGCCTCGCCGATCAGCGCCTCGGTGACTTCTCGCTCGGCATGGACCGCCGCCTCGGCCTCGCCTCCGCCCTCCTCGGCGACCCCCACACCCTCGTCCTCGACGAACCCGCCGGAGGACTCTCCCCCCGCGAGACCGCGTGGCTCCACGGACTCCTGCGCGGCTACGCGGCCCAGGGCGGAGCCGTCCTGGTCACCTCGCGCGACCCGGCCGAGGCGGCCCGCATCGCCGACCAGGTCGTCACCATCGACGAGGGACGTCTCGTCGCCGACCAGGACGGGTCCGCGTTCTCCGGCACCCGCCTGCGCCCCCGCGTCGCCGTCCAGTCGCCCCTGGCGAACCGCCTCGCCCACGTCCTGGCCGAGGAGGCGGACTCGGCGGACGAGCGGCCGGGCGGCCCTCCCGTCGAGGTCGTGCGCGAAGGGGGCAGCCGCCTCTTCGTCTACGGCAGCAGCTGCGCCGTCGTCGGCGAGACCGCCTTTCGCCACGGCATCCTCGTGCACCGCCTTGCGGAGGAGACCGTGGACACCGGCCCCGTCGCACCGCTGCGGCGCGCCGACGGCCGCGGGTCCGGCGCCGCGGCCGACGAGGACGCTCCGGACGGACCCGCCGTGCCGGAGGCCGCCGCGCCCCGCTCCGGTCTGCGGCGCCGGCTCCCCGCCCCGAGCCCGGCGTGGCCTCTGCGCTACGAACTGCGCCGCGCCACCGGCGTACGCACCGGCTGGGGCGTGGCGGGCGGGGCGCTCGTCATGTCCGTGCTCGCCTCCGTCCTGCTCGCGCGCGCCGGAGCTGCCCCGGCACTGCGGCTGCTCGCCGGCTGGCCGCTCTGGCTTCCCCTGCCGCCGGTCGCCTTCGCGGCCGGTCTCCTGGGCGCGCTCTCCTTCGGCCAGGAATTCCGCTACCCCGCCCTCGCCCCCGACCAGGGCACCGTGCCGCGCAGGCTGGGGCTGCTCGGCGCCAAGCTCGCCGTCTCGGCGGGAACCGCCCTGCTCCTCGCGCTGACCGCGCTCGGCCTCGACTCCGCCGCCCTGCGGATCCTCTTCGGCCCGGCCGTCCCCCTCCTCCCCGGCGGCTGGGCGGCCGCGCTCGTGGGCTGGGCCTGCCTCGTCCTGGGGTGCGCCTGGGCGGGGCTGCTCGCGGCCGGGCTGTTCCGGTCCACCGCGCTCGGGCTGGTGGCGGTCCTCGCCGTGCCCACGCTGGTGGTGCCCGTGCTCGGTGGCGCGCTCTCCCGGCCCGAGGCCCGGTCGCTGATCGGTCTGCCGGAGCGGCTGCGCTCGGCGGCCCTGGTGCGCTGGCCGTCCGGGCTCGACCAGGGGATCGAGGCGGCGCTGCGCCTGATGTCCCAGCCGATCGGCTGGGCGCTCGCGCTGTCGCTGACGGGGCTGCTCGGCGCCTATGTGCTGACCGTGATCCGCGGGCGGCCCAGGTGAGCGCTGTGCTAGTGCGCCTCGCCGGTCCGGGGAGAACGCAGAGTGACAATCAGCCCGGAGGGCCTGCGGAGAAATCGGCGAGGGAGTCACTCTCCGCAGTCGGTCAGCCCAGGGAGCCGCCCGATTCTGGCTATTTGAGCGTCAATTGCGAGGTAATGGGCGATCACCCTTTCGTGTGCTTTTCACCAAAGACCTCAAGGGCCTTCGAGGTGTCGCCGACAAAGGAAGCGTGAGTACCCTTGCGCACACCATGATGACCGCGGCTCGCCCCGCCGACTCCGGCCTCGCAGGCCCGGGCGAGCTTGACCGTTACTCCTACGCGGACGCCCCCGGGGCCGACCGTGGCGCCTCGCCCGCCTGGGACGGCGACACGGAGCTGAGCCGCGTGGGCCGCCGCGCCGCAGGCAGCCGTGGCCGAGGGCTGCACGGCCAGCTCGTACAGCAGCTTGGCCAGATGATCGTCTCCGGTGACCTGGGCGCCGACCGCCCGCTGGTCCCGGAGGAGATCGGGCAGCGCTTCGAGGTCTCCCGCACCGTCGTCCGCGAATCCCTGCGCGTCCTCGAGGCCAAGGGCCTGGTCAGCGCCCGCCCCAACGTGGGCACCCGAGTCCGGCCCGTCAGCGACTGGAACCTCCTCGACCCCGACATCATCGAATGGCGGGCCTTCGGTCCGCAGCGGGAGGATCAGCGCCGGGAGCTGTGCGAGCTGCGCTGGACGATCGAGCCGCTGGCCGCCCGGCTCGCCGCCGGCCACGGCCGCGAGGACGTCCAGCAGCGCCTCGCCGACATGGCCGAGATCATGGGCCACGCCCTCGCCCAGGGCGACTCCCTCACCTTCACCCGCGCCGACGCCGAGTTCCACTCCCTGCTCCTCCAGGTCGCGGGCAACCGCATGCTGGAGCACCTCTCGGGGATCGTCTCGGCGGCCCTCCACGTCTCCGGCGCCTCCACCGGCGGCTGTGACCGTCCCACCGAGGCGGGCGTCGGGCAGCACCTGCGGATCGTCGACGCCGTCGCCGCCGGGGACGCCGCGGGCGCCGAGGCGGCCATGCGCCAACTGCTCGTCACCCACCCCGAGGTCGAGCGAGTGGTGCCCGCCCCGCGCGAGCACTGAGCGCGGGACGGACCACGCGGACGGGGCGGCGCGTGCGGGGCCGCTCGGCCGGCGCGTGCGTACGGGGTCGTACGCACGCACCGGGCGAGCCGTTCCGCACGGCCGCCGACGGCGGCAGAGGTCACGATCTGTCCACTTCAGGGGCCTTTCACCCTGTTTTGGGGTGTGACTCGGGCCACGAGGATTGGGCGTAACGCTCCTTGTGACAGCGCGATGACTAAAGAGGTGGTGGCCGCGGAGGGAATACGCGCCTCGATGGAGGTGCTGACTTCTCCGCACTACCGCCCGCGCGCCGTCGGTTCATCCTTGCCGACGGTCGTCGGCCCGGTCCAGAGCGGACGGGGCCGGAAGCCGTTTCCATCGTTCCGAGAGGTTGTTCGTGTCGGCCAGCACATCCCGTACGCTCCCGCCGGAGATCGCCGAATCCGAGTCTCTGATGGCGCTCATCGAGCAGGGAAAGGCCGAGGGGCAGATCGCCGGCGACGACGTGCGTCGGGCCTTCGAGGCTGACCAGATTCCGCCAACCCAGTGGAAGAACGTTCTGCGCAGCCTCAACCAGGTCCTCGACGAGGAGGGTGTGACGCTGATGGTCAGTGCCGCAGAGGCGCCCAAGCGCACCCGCAAGAGCGTCGCAGCGAAGAGCCCGGCGAAGCGCACCGCCACCAAGGCCGTCTCCTCCAAGACGGTCACGGCGCGGCAGTCCTCCGCGTCGTCCACGTCCGCCCAGGGCGCGTACGGCGACGAGACGGACGAGGCCGTGGCGCCCGCCAAGAAGACCGCCGCCAAGAAGGCGACGGCCAAGAAGACGGTGGCCAAGAAGACCGCCGCCAAGAAGACGACGGCCAAGAAGACGGCCGCCAAGAAGGACGCCGACGAGCTCCTCGAAGAGGATCTCCTTGAGGAGACCCCCACCCCGGGCAAGGGTGAGGAAGAGGACGAGAGCGGCGAGAACAAGGGCTTCGTCCTGTCCGACGAGGACGAGGACGACGCCCCGGCGCAGCAGGTCGCGGTGGCCGGTGCCACCGCCGACCCGGTGAAGGACTACCTGAAGCAGATCGGCAAGGTCCCCCTGCTCAACGCCGAGCAGGAGGTCGAGCTCGCCAAGCGCATCGAGGCCGGTCTGTTCGCCGAGGACAAGCTGGCGAACGCCGACAAGCTGGCCCCGAAGCTCAAGCGCGAGCTGGAGATCATCGCCGAGGACGGCCGGCGCGCCAAGAACCACCTCCTGGAGGCCAACCTCCGTCTGGTGGTCTCCCTGGCCAAGCGCTACACCGGCCGCGGCATGCTCTTCCTGGACCTGATCCAGGAGGGCAACCTCGGTCTGATCCGCGCGGTGGAGAAGTTCGACTACACCAAGGGTTACAAGTTCTCCACGTACGCGACCTGGTGGATCCGCCAGGCCATCACGCGCGCGATGGCCGACCAGGCCCGCACCATCCGTATCCCGGTGCACATGGTCGAGGTCATCAACAAGCTCGCGCGTGTCCAGCGCCAGATGCTCCAGGACCTGGGCCGCGAGCCCACCCCGGAGGAGCTGGCCAAGGAGCTCGACATGACCCCGGAGAAGGTCATCGAGGTCCAGAAGTACGGCCGTGAGCCGATCTCCCTCCACACCCCCCTGGGTGAGGACGGCGACAGCGAGTTCGGTGACCTCATCGAGGACTCCGAGGCGGTCGTGCCGGCCGACGCGGTCAGCTTCACCCTGCTCCAGGAGCAGCTCCACTCCGTCCTGGACACCCTCAGCGAGCGCGAGGCCGGCGTGGTCTCGATGCGCTTCGGTCTCACCGACGGTCAGCCGAAGACGCTCGACGAGATCGGCAAGGTCTACGGCGTGACGCGTGAGCGCATCCGTCAGATCGAGTCCAAGACGATGTCGAAGCTGCGTCACCCGTCGCGCTCCCAGGTCCTGCGCGACTACCTCGACTAGTCCTGACATAGCGATAGATCGATCGCCGTGGGGCCCGGTTCCTCTTCCGAGGGGCCGGGCCCCGCTGTGTCCCGGGATGCGGTGACCGGCGTGCGGGGTGACGCTGGGTAGGCAAAGAATTTCGCTCCGTCAGGAGGCTGTGTATGCGCGCCCTGAGGTACCCGCTGATCGGAACGGCCGTGCTGCTGCTGGCGGCACCGCTGCCGGTGCGGGCGGGGGAACGCGGGGTCATCGGCGGGCAGGCCGTGAAAGTCGCGGACGTGCCCTGGACGGTGGCTCTGGCGAGCCGTGAGCGGTTCGGCCCCACGCGATCGGGCCAGTTCTGCGGCGGTGCCCTGGTGAGCCGTTCGACGGTCGTGACGGCGGCCCACTGTCTCAGTCGTGAGGTGCTCGGCGTCGAGATGTCCGAGGCGAAGGACCTTCGGGTGATCGTGGGGCGCGACGACCTGCGCGGTGGGGCCGGGAAGGAGATCGCGCTTAAGGACGCCTGGGTCAACCCCGCCTTCAACCCCGAGACGAACGCCGGGGACGTGGCCGTCATCACCCTGGCCGAACCGGTCGCCGACAAGACGCCGATCGCCCTGGCGAAGGAGGGGGACGTGGCCTATCAGCCCGGGACGGAGGCGGGCGTCTACGGCTGGGGCGACATGTTCGGCAACGGCGCCTACTCGCCGACGCTGCGGGGCGCGCGGGTGGCCGTCCTGGAGGACGCGATGTGCCGGCAGGCGTACCCGGGCGGCCCCGAAGGGGTCTACCAGCCGGCCACCATGCTCTGCGCCGGGCTGCCACGCGGCGGGCGGGACGCCTGCCAGGGCGACAGCGGGGGCCCGCTGGTGGCGCGGGGCCGCCTCGTGGGGCTGGTGTCCTGGGGGAGCGGATGCGCCCAGGCGGGCCGTCCGGGGGTCTATACGCGCGTCTCCGCGGTCGCCGCGCTGGTGTGGGCCCACAGCGTCGACCCGGCTCCCGCGGCCCCTCCTCCGGCCGCTCCGCCGCCCGCGCAGCCTTCGGTGGCCCCGCCCGTCCGGCCGCCGGCCGCGCCGTCCGCGTCACCGCAGGTGGCGCCGCCCGCACCGGGGTCGGGGAAACGCCCGGGCAGGAGACCTCGGTGAGCCCGGGAACAGCACCGCCGGAGGGACGCGGAGGCCGGCGGAGGGTACGAGAGCGGGCGGCCTCCCCGGTGGGGTGGCCGCCCGCGGCTGCCCGGCCCTGGATGGCCGGACCTCGCTCGTCGTCGGATGCGATGTGTCAGCGCTGCACCGCGCGGACTCAGCGGTCCTCGTCGGACGCGGACGCCGGCACGGCGGTGAGCCGCTCCGTCTCGTCCTGTATTTCCGCAGCGATCTTCTTGAGTTCTGGCTCGAACTTGCGGCCGTGGTGGGCGCAGAAGAGCAGTTCACCGCCGCTCATGAGAACGACGCGCAGGTAAGCCTGAGCGCCGCACCGGTCGCAGCGGTCAGCGGCCGTCAGCGGGCTCGCGGGGGTCAGAACAGTAGTCACGTCGCCTCTTCTCTAGCTCGACGAGCTGTCGTACCAGGGTCAACATCCAACCAGGCCGAAAACGTTCCCGCTCGTGGCTTTTCCTCGAAACTTCCTTTCGAGTGGGGCCGGACCTTGACGTTTGGCGGCGAATGAGCCGTATCGCGTGGGCTTACGGTTTCACGTCGCTGGGGGTTGTCGTCCTCCCGGCCGGCTTGCCGGGTTGTTCTTGAGGACGTGCCCGGAGCCTAAATGGTTCATGCCTCGAAGGGAACGTGATGTGCATGTCACTCCATCGAGGTATCGAACGTCTGATCGAATCTCGATTAGCATGGTTGTTCTCAAGGGTGGCGGCACAAAGGCTCTACCTGGCCTCGGTACCCTCTGAACGGCAAACGAGCCACCCTTGTGCCCCACTCGGGCCAGACAGAAATTCAGCGAGGAGCGAACCGCGTGACCGCCGAGACGTCCGTGCCGTCCACTGCGTTGCTGACCGGGGCAGACCGGGACGGATCCAACTACACCGCTCGGCACCTGCTCGTCCTCGAGGGCCTGGAGGCCGTCCGCAAGAGGCCCGGCATGTACATCGGGTCCACGGACAGCCGTGGCCTGATGCACTGCCTCTGGGAGATCATCGACAACTCCGTCGACGAGGCCCTCGGCGGGTTCTGCGACCACATCGAGGTGATCCTCCACGACGACGGGTCGGTGGAGGTGCGGGACAACGGCCGCGGCATCCCCGTGGACGTCGAGCCCAAGACCGGGCTGTCCGGTGTCGAGGTCGTGATGACCAAGCTGCACGCCGGCGGCAAGTTCGGCGGCGGCTCGTACGCGGCCTCCGGTGGTCTCCACGGTGTCGGCGCCTCCGTCGTCAACGCGCTCTCCGCGCGGCTGGACGTCGAGGTCGACCGGAACAGCAGGACCCACTCGATCAGCTTCCGCCGGGGCGTCCCCGGCATCTTCACCGAGTCGGGCCCGGACGCGCCCTTCGACCCCTCCGGCGGCCTGCTCAAGGGCAAGAAGGTCCCCAAGACCCGCACCGGCACCCGCGTCCGCTACTGGGCGGACCGCCAGATCTTCCTCAAGGACGCCAAGCTCTCCCTGGAGACCCTCTACGGGCGCGCCCGGCAGACGGCCTTCCTGGTGCCCGGGCTGACGATCGTCGTCCGCGACGAGCGGGCCCTGGACGGCGGGGAGATCACCGAGGAGACGTTCCGCTTCGACGGCGGCATCAGCGAGTTCTGCGAGTTCCTCGCGCAGGACAAGGCCGTCTGCGACGTGCTGCGGCTGTCCGGGCAGGGCACCTTCAAGGAGACCGTGCCGGTCCTCGACGACCGGGGCCACATGACCCCCACCGAGGTCACCCGCGAGCTCGGCGTGGACATCGCCCTGCGCTGGGGCACCGGCTACGACTCCACGGTCAGGTCGTTCGTCAACATCATCGCCACCCCCAAGGGCGGTACGCACGTCACCGGATTCGAGCGGTCGATCACCAAGACGGTCAACGAGGCGCTCCGCTCGGCCAAGCTGCTGCGGGTCGCCGAGGACGACGTCGTCAAGGACGACGCCATGGAGGGGCTCACGGCGGTCGTGACCGTCCGGCTGGCGGAGCCGCAGTTCGAGGGGCAGACCAAGGAGGTGCTGGGCACCTCGGCCGCCAACCGGATCGTCGCCAACGTGGTGGCCAAGGAGCTCAAGGCGTTCCTGACCTCCACCAAGCGCGACGCCAAGCAGCAGGCCAGGGCCGTGCTGGAGAAGGTCGTGGCGGCGGCCCGCACCCGTATCGCCGCCCGCCAGCACAAGGAGGCCCAGCGGCGGAAGACCGCGCTGGAGTCCTCCTCGCTGCCGGCCAAGCTGGCCGACTGCCGCAGCGACGACGTCGAGCGCAGCGAGCTGTTCATCGTCGAGGGCGACTCGGCCCTCGGCACGGCCAAGCTGGCGCGGAACTCGGAGTTCCAGGCGCTGCTGCCGATCCGCGGCAAGATCCTCAACGTCCAGAAGTCCTCGGTCTCGGACATGCTCAAGAACGCCGAGTGCGGCGCGATCATCCAGGTGATAGGAGCAGGGTCCGGCCGCACGTTCGACATCGACGCCGCGCGGTACGGGAAGGTGATCTTCCTGGCCGACGCCGATGTGGACGGCGCGCACATCCGCTGCCTGCTGCTGACGCTGTTCCAGCGCTACATGCGGCCGATGGTGGAGGAGGGCCGGGTCTTCTCGGCCGTGCCCCCGCTGCACCGGGTGGAGCTGACGAACCCCAAGAAGGGCCAGGACAAGTACATCTACACCTACTCCGACAGCGAGCTGCGGCAGACGCTGATGGAGTTGGAGCGCAAGGGTGTCCGCTACAAGGAGAGCATCCAGCGCTACAAGGGTCTGGGCGAGATGGACGCCGACCAGCTCGCCGAGACCACGATGGACCCCCGCCACCGCACCCTGCGGCGGATCAACATCAGCGACCTGGAGGCCGCCGAGCGCGCCTTCGACCTGCTGATGGGCAATGAGGTCGCGCCGCGCAAGGAGTTCATCACCAACTCCGCGGCCACGCTGGACCGCTCGCGCATCGACGCCTGACGGCCCGGCGCGCCCGCCGCGCGACACTCGATGTCCACCCCCGGGTGGAGATATCACCTCCACCCGGGATCCACCCCGGACCCACCCGTGCTCCGATACGCGCCGGGAGCCGACTCCGTAGCGTGGAATCCGTGGCGATCGAGAACTGGACTGAATGGCCCGCCCGCGAGGCGCTCGCCAAGGTGGGCGTGCCCCGGCGGCGCCAGGTGATGACGTGGGTGGTGCGCGTCGTCCTGGTGGGCGCCTTCCTGTGGGGGGTGCTCCGCGAGGACGTCTTCCACGGATGGGGGTATGCCGCGCTCGCGGTCGGCTTCCTGCTCTGCGTCGCCGCGGTACGGGGGTGCTATCTGACGACGCTCGCCATGCGGTTGTGGCCCTCGGTGGCGCTGCTGGGTGTGCCGGTGCTGGTGGGGGTGGCCGCGGAGGCGGCCGGATCGCACGCCGCGGCGACGGGGCTGTGGTGCGTCAGCGCGGCCATCGCCGTGGAGCGGCTGCCCCTGGGCGCCGGGCTGGCCTTCGCGGGCGTAGCGCTGGGGGCGTATGTGCTGGCCCTCCACGACCGGTCGGCGACGACCGGGGTGACGGTCGTGGGCGTGCTGCTGATCGGGTACTCGCTGCGGCTGGACGAGGAGGCCCGGGGGGCCGGATTCCGGTTGCTGGCGCAGGAGCGGGCCGCGCGGCGGGCCGAGGCGGAGTCGGCGGCGCTGGCCGAGCGGGCCCGTATCGCCCGGGAGATACATGACGTGCTGGCGCACAGCCTCTCCGCGCAGTTGGTGCATCTGGAGGCCGCCCGGCTGCTGATCGAGAGCGACGCCGACCGGCAGCGGGTCCTGGAGCGGGTGTCGGCGGCCCGGGGCATGGCGCGCCAGGGCCTGGCCGAGACACGGCAGGCGCTGTCCGCCCTGCGGGGGGAGCTCACACCGGTCGAGGAGTTCCTGCGGGAGGTCGCTGCGGCGGAGGGGGCGCGGCTGGAGACGGCGGGGGAGCCGCGAGGGCTGCCGGCGGAGGCGGGGCTGGCCGTGCGGAGGGTCGCGCAGGAGGCGCTCACCAATGTGCGCAAGCACGCGCCCGGTGCCCGGGTGGAGATGCGGTTCACCTATCTGGAGCGAGAGGTGGAGCTCTGGGTGAAGGACAGCGGTGCGCGGGGCACGGTCGAGGGGCTGGCGGCCTCCGGCGCCGGGTACGGTCTGCTCGGGATGAGGGAGCGCGCCGAACTGCTCGGCGGCACGCTGGAGGCCGGGCCGGCCGGATCGGACCAGGAGGGCTTTGTGGTGTGTCTGAGGGTGCCCACATGACGGGCGGTACGAGCGACGACGGGGTGGGTGGGCCGGGTGGGCCGGGCCGTGCCGTCGGGGAGGGGAGCGCGGGGCCACGGGCGGCGCGGGTGGTGGTCGCCGACGACCAGACCGTGGTGCGCGAGGGGATCGTGATACTGCTGGGCCTGCTGCCGGGGATCGAGGTCGTGGGTTCGGCGGCGGACGGGCTGGAAGCGGTCCGGCTGGTGGCCGAGCACACGCCCGACGTGGTGCTGATGGACCTGCGGATGCCGCGGTGCGACGGTGTGGAGGCCACCCGGCGGATCCGCGCCGAGTACCCGGCCACCCAGGTCGTCATCCTGACGACCTACGCCGATGACGACTCGCTGTTCGCCGCGTTGCGGGCCGGGGCGCGCGGCTATCTCACCAAGGACGCCGGCGGGGAGGAGATCGTCAGGGCGGTCGCGCATGTGATGTCGGGGGAGGCGGGGCTGTCCCCGAAGGTGCAACTGCGGCTGCTGGAGCGCCTTTCCACGGGGGTGGTCCAGCGTCCGCCGACGGCGCCGGGGCCTTCTCGCGAGCTTCCGGACGGGCTGACGGCGCGCGAGGCGGAAGTCCTCTCACTCGTCGCCGAGGGGCTGTCCAATGGCGAGATCGCCCGCCGTCTCCAGGTCAGCACGGCGACGGTGAAGACCCATATCAACAACCTCTTCGCCAAGACCGGGGTGCGCGACCGGGCCCAGGCCGTGCGGTACGCCTTCCGGCATGGCATCGCGCGCCCACCGGAGACCTCCCTCTCCTGACGGTCGGGCCGACGGGGCTGACGGGGCCGACGCGCTGACGAGGTGTCACCGTGCGGACCAGGCGTAGCGGTGCTCGGGGCGGCCCGTCTCGCCGTACTTGAGCGTCAGGCTGAGCCTGCCCGACTCCTCCAGCCGCTTGAGATACCGCTGGGCGGTCGACCGGCTCAGCCCCGAGCGCTCCGCCACCTCGTGCGCCGACAAGGGCCGTGAGGCGTCCGAGAGCACCCGGCGGATCAGGTCGGCCGTCGGCGCCGAGTGCCCCTTGGGCAGGGGGGTGGTGATGGCGGCGGTGCGCAGCGTGCCGAAGATACGGTCGACCTGGTCCTGCTCCGCCTCGTCGGCGCCCTCCAGGGTTCGCCGCAGCCGCGCGTACGCCTCCAGCTTCACCCGTAGCCCCGGGAACGTGAAGGGTTTCACCAGGTACTGGAGCGCGCCGTAGCGCATGGCCGTCTGCACGGTCGCGACGTCACGGGCCGCGGTGACCATGATCACGTCCGTGTGGTGGCCGAGCTCCCGGATGCGGCGGATCAGCGACAGCCCGCTCTCGTCCGGCAGATAGTGGTCGAGGAGCACCAGGTCGATGCCTCCGCGCTCCAGCAACGCCAGCGCCTGCGCGGCGTTGTGGGCAGTGGCCCGCACCCGGAATCCCGGCACGCGCATGACATACGCGGCGTTGATCTCGGCGACGCGGAAATCGTCGTCCACGACCAGGACTTCGATCATCTGCTCACTCCTTCGAGGGATCGTGTGCCCGATGCCAAGGGGTGGAGGGCGTCCGGCAGCTCCACGGTGAAGACCGCGCCGCCGCCGTCCCGTTCACCCGCGCGGGCCGAACCGCCGTACCGTTCGGCGAGCCGCCGTACGAGCGAGAGGCCCAGCCCCCGGGGGCGGTTGGGCGCGGCCTCCTTGGTGGACCAGCCGTCGGCGAAGACCAGTTCGCGCACCTCCTCCGGGACGCCGGGGCCGTTGTCGGAGACGGTGACCACGGCCGTCGTGCCCTCCGCCCGGATCCCGACCTCCACAAAGGCGTCCGGACGGTAGCGCCCGGTGGCGTCCAGGGCGTTGTCCACGAGATTGCCGAGCACGGTGACGAGGTCCCCCGGCTCCACCACCCGGCCCGGCAGGTCCGACTCCTCGCTCACCCGCAGCGCCACCCCGCGCTCCGCGGCGACCGCGCTCTTGCCCACCAGCAGCGCGCTGACCAGCGGCTCGTGGACCCGCTCGGTCACCTGCTCGGCGGTGGCCCGGTGGGCGCCGGTGACCTCGGCCACGAAATCGACCGCCTCCTGGTACATCTCCAGTTCCAGCAGCCCGACGAGGGTGTGCAGCCGGTTGGCGTGCTCGTGGTCCTGGGCGCGCAGCGCCTCCGTCAGTCCCCGGGTGCCGTCCAGCTCACGGCCCAGCTGCTCCAGTTCCGTACGGTCGCGGAGCGTCGCCACGGTGCCGCCGTCGGTGGTGTCCATCCGGTTGACGACCAGGACCCGGCCGTCCCGGACGGTGAGCAGGTCCGTGCCGGTGACCCGGCCCGCCAGGACGTCGGTGGTCCGGCCGGGCGGGAGGGCGGCGTCCAGCGGCCGGCCGAGGGCGTCCGGGCCGATGCCGAGCAGTCGTCGCGCCTCGTCGTTGATGAGCCGGACCCTGCCCTTCCGGTCGAGGGCCACCACCCCCTCGCGGATGCCGTGGAGGATGGCCTCGCGTTCGTCGAGGAGGGCGGATATCTCCGACAGCGCGATGCCGCGGGTGCGTTTGCGCAGCCGCCAGGAGACGGCCAGGGCCGCCAGCGCGCCGACCGCCAGCGCCGCTCCGGCGTGGGTGAGGATGCTCGGCAGGGCGTGCAGCAGGATGTCGCGCACGTCGTCGTAGGCGATGCCGACGGAGACGGCGCCCACGATC
The DNA here is from genome assembly GCF_054551825.1 of Streptomyces sp. L500. NCBI lineage: Bacteria > Bacillati > Actinomycetota > Actinomycetes > Kitasatosporales > Streptomycetaceae > Streptomyces > Streptomyces sp. L500. The sequence goes on along the minus strand of NZ_JBTOLC010000027.1, from coordinate 39,014 downwards.
GCGCCCTCCGGCCCGCGCAGCGGCACCTTGCCGCGCGCCGAGCGGCCCAGGGTGCCGTTCTCGATGCCCGTCCACTCGCGTCCGGCCAGGGCCGGGCCGGGATCGGTGCTGACGTGCCGGCCGATCTCGGCGGGTGTGGTGTGGGAGTAGCGGATGCCCCGGGTGTCGACGACCACGACGTAACTGGCGTCCGTCGCCAGGCGGATGCGCTCGGCGGCGGTCTGCACCGGTCCGTCGGGGCTCGGCGGCCCGGCCAGGATGTCATGGGCGAGCCCGGGCTGGGCGGCGGCCGCCTCGGCGATGGCCAGCGCCCGGCGTTCGGCCTGCTCGTCCAGCTGGGCGCCCAGGGGCGCGAGGAAGAGACCGGCGGTCAGCGCGGTGACTCCGGTGGTGATCAGCAGTTGGACGGACAGGGCCTGGGCGAAGACACGCCGGGGCAGCCGGGGGCGCATGTACGAGCCTTTCGCATTCCGGGCCATGGGTGTGTACCGAACGTAGCCGCACGATGGCCTCTTGTGTCACCCCCGTGTCACTTTCGTTGTTCTATCGCGAGCAAAACGAGCAGAACAGGCTTCGTACGCTGAAGTCGCACAGCGCACACAAGACTGCCGCTGTGGCGCACGCCACTCCTAGCCTCCAGCACCGGTCGCCCCGCACGGGCCGCGGGGCCGGACAGCCGGGAGCGGAGGCGCCCTATGAACAGCGGGAACAGCGGCAAGCCAGGGGAGAACCCCGGCGGCACACCACGACCGGACGCGGCGCCGGCGATCGAGCTGCGCGGTGCGACCAAGGTGTTCCGCACCCCCTCGGGGGCGGACCACACGGCCGTGCGCGATCTCGACCTCACCGTCGCCCAGGGCGAGTTCGTGGCGGTCGTCGGCCCGACCGGCTGCGGCAAGTCCACCACGCTTACGCTGGTCAGCGGCCTGGAGGAGCCCACCGAGGGCGAGGTGCTGGTGGGCGGCGAGCCCGTGACCGGCATCCGGCCCGAGGTCGGCTTCGTCTTCCAGCAGGACGCGGTCTTCCCCTGGCGGACCGTGCTGGCGAACGTGATGGCGGGCCCGCGTTTCCGCGGGGTGCCGAAGGCCGAGGCGCGCGAACGGGCCCGTGACTGGCTGGGCCGGGTGGGGCTCGCGGCGTTCGAGGACCGCTATCCGCACCAGCTCTCCGGCGGCCAGCGCAAGCGCGTGGCGCTCGCCCAGACCTTCGTCGGCGACCCGGCGATCCTGCTGATGGACGAGCCGTTCTCGGCGCTGGACGTACAGACCCGGGCGCTGATGTCGGACGAACTCCTGGACCTGTGGGGCGGTTCGCGCCCCGACGGCCGGGCGGCGGCCTCCGTCGTCTTCGTCACCCATGACCTGGAGGAGGCCATCGCGCTCGCCGACAGGGTGGTCGTGATGACGGCCGGGCCGGCCACCGTCAAGGAGGTCTTCCCGATCGACCTGCCCCGTCCCCGGAGGGTCGAATCCGTGCGCCTGGAGCCCCGGTTCATCGAGATCTACCGGGAGATCTGGTCCTCCCTCGGCGAGGAAGTCCGTATCACCCGGGAAAGGGGTGCCGCTCATGTCGCCTGAGACCATCGCCGCCACCGTCGTCGCGCAGAAGCGCCCCCAGGGGCGCACGGAAGCGCGGGCACGCGCGGCGCGCAACCACAAGCTGAAGGTCCTCGGCGCGCGCGTCCTGCTCCTCGCCGTTCTGCTGGGCGCGTGGGAGATCCTGGCCCGTAACGACGTCATCGACGCCTTCAACTTCTCGATGCCGTCGAGGATCTGGGACCAGATCGTTCAGTGGACCCTCCACGGCACCCCGCAGGGCTCGCTCGGCGAGCAGATCGCGTACACGCTCTACGAGGCCCTGCTCGGCTGGATCGTGGGCGTGACGGCCGGAGTGGTCCTCGGCATCGTCCTCGGCCGGGTCCGCTTCCTCGCCGACGTCCTCGGCCCCTTCGTCAAGGTGCTCAACGCACTGCCCAGGATCGTCCTCGCGCCGGTCTTCGTGATCTGGTTCGGCCTGGGGCCCGCCTCCAAGGTGGCCTCGGCCGTGGTGCTCGTCTTCTTCCCCGTCTTCTTCAACGCCTTCCAGGGCGCCCGCGAGGTGGACCGCAACCTCGTCGCCAACGCCCGGATCCTGGGCGCGAGCGGCCGGCAGGTGACCCTCCAGGTCGTCATCCCCGCCGCCACCTCGTGGATCTTCACCAGCCTCCACGTCAGCTTCGGCTTCGCGCTGATCGGCGCGATCGTCGGCGAGTACATCGGCGCGGACCGGGGCATCGGCCTGCTCGTCTCCGCCTCCCAGGGCAGCTTCAACACCGCCGGGGTGTACGCGGCGATGGCCATCCTCGCCGTCGTCGCCCTGCTCGCCGAGGGGCTGCTGACCTTCCTGGAGAAGCGGCTCTTCCGCTGGAAGCCCGCCGCCCCCGGCGAGCGCTGACCCCCACCGCGCACCATCCGCCCCACCCCCCTCGACCTGACCATAAGGAACGGAAAATGCGTACCTCCGCCAAGTTCTCAGCGCTGGTCGTCGCCGGAGCGATGTGCCTGTCCCTCTCCGGCTGCGCCGACGAGTCGTCGGCCGACACCTCGGGCAACGAGTCCCTCAAGGGGGACGTCGTCAAGATCATGGTCGGCGGCCTGGACAAGGTCATCTACCTGCCGGCGGTGCTCACCCAGCGCCTCGGCTACTTCCAGCAGGAGGGCCTGACCGTCAAGCTCCTGAGCGAGCCCGCCGGCGTCCAGGCCACGACCTCCCTGCTCTCCGGTGACGTCCAGGGCGTCGTGGGCTTCTACGACCACACCCTCGACCTCCAGGTCAAGGGCAAGAAGGTGGAGTCGGTGGTGCAGCTGGCCCAGACGCCGGGCGAGGTGGAGGTCGTCTCCACCAAGGCGGCGGGCGACATCGTCTCCCCCAAGGACTTCAAGGGGAAGAAGCTGGGCGTCACCGGACTCGGCTCGTCCACCGACTTCCTCACCAAGTACCTGGCGGTGAAGAACGGCGTGGACGTCAGCGACGTGACGCCCGTGGCGGTCGGCGCGGGCCAGACCTTCCTCTCCGCCCTGGAGAAGGGCGCGATCGACGGCGGCATGACCACCGACCCGACCGTCGCCCAGGTCCTGGACAAGAACCTCGGCAAGGTCCTCGTCGACATGCGCACCCCGGAGGGCTCCAAGGCGGCCCTCGGCGGGCTCTACCCCGCGTCGAGCCTCTACATGAGCACCGACTGGGTGAACAGCAACAAGGAAACCGCCCAGAAGCTCGCCAACGCCATGGTGAAGACCCTGAAGTGGATGTCCGAGCACACGCCCGAGGAGATAGCGGCGCAGATGCCCGCCGACTACGCCAAGGGCGGCAAGGACCTGTACGTGAAGTCGATCCGCAGCACGCTGCCGATGTTCACCAAGGACGGCGTGATGCCCGCCGACGGACCGAAGACCGTGCTCCAGGTGCTCAAGTCCTTCAACCCGAACCTCAAGAACGCCTCGGTGGACCTGGAGAAGACCTACACCACGGAGTTCGTCAAGAAGGCCGGCTGACCCCGGCAGCCCGGGCGGCCAGCGGGACGATGGCGACGACGTCCATCCGGGCCGGCGTGCCCAGCGCCCGGCCGCAGCTCTCGGGACGGGGCGGTGCCGCGGCGCCCTGCTCGACCTCGACCCGCCAGGCGCGCCCGTCCGTGTGCGCGACGGTCACGGACCAGCGGGGCGCGGCCCCCTCGGTCCCGGTGACGTCCAGGGCGTCCGCGCCCTCCTCGCCGGTCAGCGCGCGGACGGCCAGCTCGGCGGCCTGCCCGGGGCGCTCCCAGGCGGAGCGGCCGCGGCAGTGCGCGGTGGTGATCCTGCCGTCGCGCGCCGCCTCCAGGGCCTCCTTGACGGCGTGCGCGGTGGCCCGCCCGTAGGCGTAGCCGTAGGGCAGGACGAGCAGGGTGGGGGCGAAGCGGTGGCCGCCGAGGTGGGTGACCTCCCAGACCTCCGTGCCGCCCGCGGCGGCCAGCTCGGCGGCGAGCGGACGGCCCAGCAGGGCGCAGCAGCGGTCGCGCTTGGCGTTGGTGCACACCAGGGCGAGCGGATTCCCGGCGTACGGCTCCCACAGCCCGCCGTGCTCGCCGGCGCCGAGCGCCGCGAGGTCCAGCCCCAGCAGCGCGGCCGGGTCGGGAAGGGCGGTGGTACGGACCCAGGAGCGGCCGGGCGCGGTGTGGGCCAGGAAGATCCGCTGGAGGGACGGCTCGTGGCAGTCCGCGTGCCGTCCGGGGCGGCGGATCAGGGCGATCCGCACCCCGGTGCCCTTGGCGGCCTCGTCGAGGGCGCGGCCGACGGCGGGGTCGAGGTGGCTGGAGGTGAGGGCGTTCGCGCCCCACGGGCCGGGCTGCTCGATCAGCAGCCAGGTCCGCGCCGGTGCGGCGGTACCGGCCAGCGGCTCGGTCAGCTGTCGGGAGGCGGTCGCGCACGTGCTCACATAGGTGAGCCTAACCTGACCGGGGCCGGTCCTGCGCGCCGAGGTCCCTCCTATCCTGGGTCGGGCGGTGGACCCCGGTCCGTCCGCCGCAGTGGACCGACGAGGGAGGCTTTTTCTTGGCCAAGCGACAGATTCCGGTCATCGTGCTGGCGGGATTCCTCGGATCGGGCAAGACGACCCTGCTCAACCACCTCCTGCGGCACAGCGGAGGCACCCGGATCGGGGCGGTCGTCAATGACTTCGGCAAGATCGAGATCGATGCGATGAGCGTCGCCGGCCAGGTGGACTCCATGGTCTCCCTCGGCAACGGCTGCCTGTGCTGTGCCGTGGACGCCAGCGAGCTGGACGGCTTCCTGGACCGGCTGGCCCGCCCGGCGGCCCGCATCGACGTGATCGTCATCGAGGCCAGCGGGCTGGCCGAGCCCCAGGAGATCATCCGGATGATCCTGGCCAGCGACAACGACAGCGTCGTCTACGGCGGGCTGGTCGAGGTGGTCGACGGGGCGGAGTTCTCCGCCACGCGCGAACGCCACCCGGAGCTCGACCGGCACGTGGGCATCGCCGACCTCGTGGTTCTCAACAAGGCCGACCGGATCGGGGACGAGACCCGAGAGAGCCTGCTGGAGACGCTCGCCGGGCTGGCCCCGGGCACTCCCGTCGTCCCGGTCTCCCACGGGCGGATCGACCCGGAGATGCTCTTCGACCGCAAGCCCCGCGAGGACCACCTGGAGGCCGTGCGCCAGCTCTCCTTCGAGGACCTCCTTCTCGCGGACGGCGAGCACGAGCACGGCCACGGCGACCATTGCGGGGAGGGATGCGGCCACAGCGGCCATCTTCACTCCGGCTACGAGAACGTCGAGTTCCGGTCCGACGCCCCCATGAATCCCCGGCGGCTCATGGACTTCCTCGACAGCAGGCCCGAGGGCCTCTACCGCATGAAGGGCTTCGTCCACTTCGGCGTGGCCGGCCACCGCGACAAGTTCACCCTCCACGCGGTGGGCGACTTCCTGCGTTTCTACCGGTCGCCGTGGGCGCGCTCCGAGGAGCGCGTCACGCAGATAGTGATGATCGGCAGGGGCATCGACGCCCACGCCCTGCGGGAGGGGCTCGAAGGCTGCCGGGACACGGCACCGGAAGAGACCGAGGAGCACAGCATGTGGGGCGTCCTGCGCTACGCGCAGGACTGAGACGCGCCCGGGCTTGAGGTGCGACCAGGGTTGAGGCGCGCGCAGCCCCGCGCGCGAAACCCGCGCGCACCTCAAGCCCCGAGGCCCTACACCGGGCCGGCCACCACGGTCACCGGCTTCGGCAGCGGCGTACCCGAACCGTCGCGGCGCGGGTCGGGCGTCGGCAGCTCGGCGGGCATGCCGGTGGCCGTCGCGGCCCGCGCCGGGGCGGCGCCCGCCCAGGCCAGGACGAGGCAGTCCTCGCCCTTGAGGAAGCGCTGGCAGCGCACTCCGCCCGTGGCCCGGCCCTTGCGCGGGTACTGGTCGAACGGCGTCATCTTCGCCGTGCCCTCCGAGACCGCGCCCGGCAGCCCGCCCCGGGCACCCGCGACCGTGACCACCACCGCGTCCTCCGCGGGGTCGACGGCCGTGAAGGAGATGACCTTCGCGTCCGGCGACAGCTTCACGCCCGCCATGCCGCCCGCCGGGCGGCCCTGCGGCCGCACCTGCGAGGCCTGGTAGCGCAGCAACTGGGCGTCGTCCGTGACGAAGACCAGGTCCTCCTCGCCCGTGCGCAGCTCGACGGCGCCGACGATGGTGTCGCCGTCCTTGAGGCCGATGACCTCCAGCTCGTCCTTGTTGGCCGGATAGTCCGGGACGACGCGCTTGACCACGCCCTGCTCGGTGCCGATGGCCAGGCCGGGGGAGGACTCGTCGAGCGTGGTCAGGCAGACCAGCCGTTCGCCGTCCGCCAGCGTCAGGAACTCGGACACGGGGGCGCCGCCCGCCAGGTTCGGCGGGGCCGCCGTCTCCGGCAGCTGTGGCAGGTCGATCACCCGCAGCCGCAGCAGCCGCCCTGCCGAGGTCACCGCGCCCACCTCGCCCAGGGCCGTCGCCGGGACGGCCGAGACGATCACGTCGTGCTTCACGCGCTTGGCGTCGGCCGAGGCGTCCGCCGGCTCGCCCGTGGCCGTGCGGGCCAGGAGGCCCGTGGAGGACAGCAGCACCCGGCACGGGTCGTCCGCGACCTTCAGCGGCACCGCCGAGGCCGGCTGGCCCGCCGACTCCAGCAGCACCGTGCGCCGGTCGGTGCCGAACTTCTTCGCCACGTCCGCCAGTTCCGCCGAGACGAGCTTGCGGAGCTCCGCGTCCGACTCCAGGATCCGGGTCAGCTCGGCGATCTCCTCGGTGAGCCTGTCGCGCTCCGACTCCAGCTCGATCCGGTCGAACTTGGTCAGGCGGCGCAGCGGGGTGTCGAGGATGTACTGGGTCTGCGTCTCGGAGAGGGAGAAGCGCTCCACGAGTGACGCCTTGGCGGCCGCCGCGTTGTCGCTCGATCGAATGATTCGGATGACCTCGTCGATGTCGACGAGCGCCACCAGCAGGCCCTCGACCAGATGCAGCCGGTCGTTCCGCTTGCCGCGCCGGAACTCGCTGCGCCGGCGGACCACCTCGAAGCGGTGGTCGACGTAGACCTCCAGCAGCTCCTTGAGGCCCAGCGTCAGCGGCTGCCCGTCGACGAGCGCCACGTTGTTGATGCCGAAGGACTCCTCCATCGGCGTCAGCTTGTAGAGCTGCTCCAGGACGGCCTCGGGGTTGAAGCCGTTCTTGATCTCGATGACCAGGCGCAGGCCGTGGGCGCGGTCGGTGAGGTCCTTGACGTCGGCGATGCCCTGGAGCTTCTTGGACCCGACCAGGTCCTTGATCTTGGAGACGACCTTCTCCGGGCCCACCGCGAAGGGCAGCTCGGTGACGACCAGGCCCTTGCGGCGGGGCGAGACGTTCTCCACGGAGACCGTCGCGCGGATCCTGAACGTGCCGCGGCCGGTCTCGTAGGCGTCGCGGATTCCGCTCAGGCCCACGATGCGGCCGCCCGTGGGCAGGTCCGGGCCCGGGACGAACTTCATCAGGGTGTCGAGGTCGGCGCCCGGGTGCCGGATCAGGTGGCGGGCGGCGGCGATGACCTCGCCCAGGTTGTGCGGCGGCATGTTCGTCGCCATGCCGACCGCGATGCCGGACGAACCGTTGACCAACAGGTTCGGATAGGCGGCCGGAAGGGCCACCGGCTCCCGCTCGCTGCCGTCGTAGTTCGGCGCGAAATCGACGGTGTCCTCGTCGATCGACTCCGTCATCAGCGACGACGGCGCCGCCATCCGGGCCTCGGTGTAACGCATGGCCGCGGGCGGGTCGTCGTTGCCCAGCGAGCCGAAGTTGCCGTGGCCGTCCACCAGGGGCAGCCGCATCGAGAACGGCTGCGCCATGCGCACCAGGGCGTCGTAGATCGACGCGTCGCCGTGCGGGTGGAGCTTGCCCATCACCTCGCCGACGACCCGGGCGCACTTCACGTGCCCCCGCTCGGGCCGCAGGCCCATCTCGTTCATCTGGAAGAGGATGCGGCGCTGGACCGGCTTGAGGCCGTCCCGGGCGTCGGGCAGGGCGCGGGAGTAGATGACGGAATAGGCGTACTCGAGGAAGGAGCCCTGCATCTCGTCGACGACGTCGATGTCGAGGATGCGCTCCTCGAACTCTTCCGGCGGCGGGGTCTTCGTGCTGCGGCGGGCCATCGCGGCTGCTGCTCCTTCGATCGATTGCCGAGGCGGGATCCTGACGCCGACCATTGTGGACCGAGCCACCGACAACGCCGACCGCGACCCGTCCGGGGCATCCCCGGCGGTTCGGGAACTTCGCCAGATGTCAGCGCGCTTGCATACAGTGACAGGACTGTTCATCACGCGAGTCGTCGCGAGGCACCGCGGGATCTCAAGAGATCGAAGGGACGTACATGCCCATGGGTCACACGGCCACGCAACAGGCCGGCTCCGGCGGCCTGACAGCGACCGAGCACCGCCTGGCCAACGGCCTGCGGGTGATCCTCTCCGAGGATCACCTGACCCCGGTCGCCGCGGTCTGCCTCTGGTACGACGTCGGCTCGCGCCACGAGGTCAAGGGCCGTACCGGCCTCGCCCACCTCTTCGAGCACCTGATGTTCCAGGGCTCGGCCCAGGTCAAGGGCAACGGCCACTTCGAGCTGGTCCAGGGCGCCGGCGGATCGCTCAACGGCACCACGAGCTTCGAGCGCACCAACTACTTCGAGACCATGCCGGCCCACCAGGTGGAGCTGGCGCTGTGGCTCGAGGCGGACCGGATGGGCTCGCTGCTCACCGCCCTCGACGACGAGTCGATGGAGAACCAGCGCGACGTCGTCAAGAACGAGCGCCGCCAGCGCTACGACAACGTGCCCTACGGCACGGCCTTCGAGAAGCTGACGGCCATGGCCTACCCCGACGGCCACCCGTACCACCACACGCCCATCGGCTCCATGGCCGACCTGGACGCCGCCTCCCTGGAGGACGCGCGCGCCTTCTTCCGCACGTACTACGCGCCGGGCAACGCCGTCCTCTCGGTCGTCGGCGACATCGACCCCGAGCAGACGCTCGCCTGGATCGAGAAGTACTTCGGCTCCATTCCGGCGCATGACGGGAAGCAGCCCCCGCGCGACGGCCGGCTGCCCGACACCATCGGCGAGCAGCTGCGCGAGGTCGTCCGCGAGGAGGTGCCCTCCCGCGCGCTGATGGCCGCCTACCGCCTGCCCCACGACGGCACGCGCGAGGCCGACGCCGCCGACCTGGCGCTGACCATCCTCGGCGGCGGCGAGTCCTCCCGCCTCCACAACCGCCTCGTGCGGCACGACCGCACCGCCGTCGCGGCCGGCTTCGGCCTGCTGCGCCTGGCCGGCGCGCCCTCGCTCGGCTGGCTGGACGTCAAGGCGTCCGGCGGCGTGGAGGTCCCCGCGATCGAGACCGCCGTGGACGACGAGCTCGCCCGCTTCGCGGCCGAGGGCCCGACGCCCGAGGAGATGGAGCGCGCCCAGGCCCAGCTGGAGCGCGAGTGGCTGGACCGGCTGGCCACCGTCAGCGGCCGCGCGGACGAGCTCTGCCGCTTCGCCGTGCTCTTCGGCGACCCCCAGCTCGCCCTGACCGCCGTTCAGCGCGTCCTGGACATCACCCCCCTGGAGGTGCAGGAGGTCGCCAAGGCCCGGCTGCACCCCGACAACCGCGCCGTGCTGGTGTACGAGCCCACGCCCCAGTCCGGCACCGACGCCGCCGGCGAGAACGAGGAAGAGGAGGCGGACCGGTGAGCGACGCCGCAGCCGCGAGCACCCAGACCGCAGAGGCCTCGATGGAGTTCCACCCGCAGCCCCGCCCCGGCACCGCCTCCCCGTGGGCCTTCCCCGCCCCCGAGCGCGGCCTGCTCCCCAACGGGCTGACCGTGCTGCGCTGCCACCGCGCCGGCCAGCAGGTCGTCGCTGTCGACGTCGTCCTGAACGCGCCGCTGGCCGCCGAGCCCGAGGGCCTGGACGGCGTCGCCACGATCATGGCGCGCGCCTTCTCCGAGGGCACCGACAAGCTCAGCGCCGAGGAGTTCACCGCCGAGCTGGAGCGCTGCGGCGCCACCCTCGACGCGCACGCCGACCACCCCGGCGTCCGGCTCTCCCTGGAGGTCCCGGCCTCCCGGCTGGGCAAGGCCATGGGCCTGCTCGCCGACGCCCTGCGCGCCCCGGCCTTCCCGGACGGCGAGATCGAGCGCCTGGTCGACAACCGCCTGGACGAGATCCCGCACGAGCTGGCCAACCCCGCCCGCCGGGCGGCCATGGCGCTGGCCGCCGAGCTCTTCCCGGCCGGCTCCCGGATGTCCCGCCCCCGCCAGGGCGCGCAGGAGACCGTCGAGCGCATCGACGCCGCGGCCGTCCGGGCCTTCTACGAGGCCCATGTCCGCCCCGCCACCACCACCGTGGCGATCGTCGGCGACTTCACCGGCATCGACCTCGACCGGACGCTGGCGGAGTCCCTCGGCGCCTGGACCGGCACCGCGGCCGAGCCGCTGCCCGTGCCGGCCGTCACCGCCGACGACACCGGCCGCGTCGTGATCGTGGACCGGCCCGGCGCCGTGCAGACGCAGCTGCTCATCGGCCGCACCGGCCCCGACCGGCACGCGAGCGCCTGGCCCGCCCAGATCCTCGGCACCTACTGCCTCGGCGGCACCCTCACCTCCCGCCTGGACCGCGTCCTGCGCGAGGAGAAGGGCTACACCTACGGCGTGCGCTCCTTCGGCCAGGTGCTGCTCTCCGCCCCCGACGGGACGGGCACGGCCATGCTCGCCATCAGCGGCTCCGTGGACACCCCCAACACCGGCCCCGCGCTGGCGGACCTGTGGACCGTGCTGCGCACCCTCGCCGCGGAGGGCCTGACGGACGCCGAGCGCGACGTCGCCGTGCAGAACCTCGTCGGTGTCGCGCCGCTGAAGTACGAGACGGCCGCGGCCGTCGCCGCGACCTTCGCCGACCAGGTCGAGCAGTACCTGCCGGACGACTTCCAGGCGCGGCTGTACGAACGCCTCGCGGAGACCGGCACGGTGGAGGCCACGGCGGCCGTCGTGAGCGCCTTCCCGGCCGACCGCCTCGTCACCGTCCTCGTCGGCGACGCCGCCGAGATCGCCGAGCCCGTCAAGGCCCTGGGCATCGGCCCGGTGACGGTCATCCCCGCCTGACGGCGACTCACCACCCCGGCGCGGCAGGCGACGCCGCGCCGGGACCCCTTCGGCGCATGGGTCCGTTGTGACCCATGCGCCTCGCTTATGTCCGCTTTCAGGCGGAGGTTGGGTGTTGGTCGTGTGGCGTACGTCATAAAAGCCCACTTCTGTTTGCTGTTCGAATCTGACGCCGATTAGCGTCAGGCCCGGCAGCCCGCCGATCGGAGCCGCGACCGCGGCCCCGGGCAGCCATCGCCGAGTCCCCGGAGCACCAGCCGAGGGGAGCCGGGGACCCAAACGTCCCTGGGGTGAATCGGGCCCCTCTCACGAGGGATCCGTAGGAGACCTTCCTGCTCCGAACCCGTCAGCTAACCCGGTAGGCGAGAGGGAAGGAAAGGAAACAGCCGCGACATGGCGTTCACCCGTGCCACCGGGAAGCACCGTCGTCCGAGCCGCGCCGCGCGCGTCAGCGCGAACGTGGCGGGCATAGCCACTCTCACGGCCGCCGGCGTCGTCGCCGGTGTCGCCGCCCCGGCCTTCGCCGCCTCCGACGACACGCAGCGCCCCGAGGACACCGGCCTGACCCAGGCCGTCGTCATGGGCGACGTCATGGCCGAGCACGTCGACGCCCAGGCCGAGTCCCAGCGCAGCGCCGCCGACGAGGCCGCCGCCCGCCTCCAGGCCGAGGAGAGCGCCAAGCAGAAGGCCGTCCAGGCCAAGCAGCGCTACGAAGAGGCCCAGCGCAAGGTCGAGGAGGAGCGCGCCGCCAAGGAGAAGGCCGCCCGCGACGAGGAGCGCAAGCGCCTCGGCACCTTCGTGAGCCCGATCGACGGCTCCTACGTCTCCACCGCCTACAAGGCCTCCAGCGGCCTGTGGTCCTCCGGCAGCCACACCGGCATCGACATGCACGCCGAGACCGGCACCTCCGTCCACGCCGTCGGCATGGGCACCATCGTCGAGGCCGGCTGGGGCGGCGCCTACGGCAACAACGTCGTCATCAAGATGGCCGACGGCACGTACACCCAGTACGGCCACCTGTCCTCCATCGACGTCTCCGTCGGCCAGACGGTCACCCCGGGCCAGCAGATCGGCCTCTCCGGCGCCACCGGCAACGTCACCGGCCCGCACCTCCACTTCGAGGCCCGCACGGCCCCCACCTACGGCTCGGACATCGACCCGATCGCCTACATGGCCGCGCACGGCGTCAACCTGTAACGACGACGCGCGACGACGTGCGAAAGGCCCCGGCCCCCGGCCGGGGCCTTCGTGTTGGCCAAAAAATATCCATGAAGCGGCGGCGCCATCGGAAAACGCCCGGGATTGCCATAGAGTCGCCGAACGGACGTCAGTCGGCCGTGCTTCACGGTGATTGAGGCATGAGGCGGAGGTAGACCCATGCGGGGCCGTACGTGAGCGGCGACGGCGAAGGGCCGCGCGAGAGGAGCCGTCGCATTTCCACGCACGCGGTGTGCACCGCCATCCGCGACGACATCGTCTCCGGCGCTTTCCCGCCGGGAAGCCGGCTCATCGAGGAAATCCTCGCCCGCCGCTACGGCGTCTCACGGGTGCCTGTGCGCGAGGCGCTGCGCACCCTGGCCTCCGAGGGTTTCGTGACCACCCGTCGGCACGCCGGCGCCTGTGTCGCCGAACCCACCGAGCGCGAGGCCGCCGACCTCCTCGACATCCGCGCCCTGCTGGAGCCGCTGGGTGCCGCCAAGGCCGCGCAGCGCCGCTCCGAGGCCCACCTCAAGGTATTGCGGGGCCTGGTCAGACTCGGCCAGGAGCGGGCCCGCGCGGGCCGCTGCGGCGAACTGCGCCAGCTCGGCGACTGGTTCGACGAGACCCTCGCCCAGGCGTCCGGCAGCCCCTCGATCGCCGGGCTCCTGACCCAGCTGCGCCGCAAGATCGCCTGGGTGTACGCCCCGGGGCCCGTGGTCCGGCCGCTGGAGACCTGGGAGGCGTGCGGGGCGTTGGTGGACGCGGTGGCCCGGGGGGACGTGGAGCGCGCCCGGGAACTCGCCGCCGTTCGGGCCGGCCGTTCACCCGGTGAATTCCTGCTGCGGCGGACGGGCGGCGATCGCGTCCATCCGCCGAAACAGCCCGTAAACACGGCGGGCGTCCGCTCTTAACGAGCGGCCGCTATTCCTGGAGGAATAGGGCCGGGAATTCGTGGCGGTCCCCGGCCGGGGCACGCCGTGCGCGTCTGCGGAGAGCGGCGCGCACGGCGTGTGAAAAACCTGTGAATACGGCCGGGCCGTCGATACCCGGCTCGCGGCTCCCCGGCTCACGGGTATGCCGGTGACGGATACGACGACGGGGCCGCGGCGGCCTCCGTCGGCCACCGCGGCCCCGCCGCGCGGTCCGCCCGGTGAAAGGGGCGGGCCGGAGGATCAGACGGTCTCCGGGAGCTCCTCGAGCCCCTCGGCGACGAGCTTGGCCAGACGGTCGAGCGCGGCCTCGGCACCCTCCGCCTCGCTGGCGAGGACGATCTCCTCGCCACCCTGGGCGCCCAGGCCCAGAACGGCGAGCATGGAGGCGGCGTTCACGGGGTTGCCGTCCGCCTTGGCGATCGTCATGGGGACGCCGGCGGCGGTCGCCGCACGGACGAAGATCGACGCGGGCCGGGCGTGCAGGCCCTCGGCCCAGCCGACGTTTACGCGGCGCTCAACCATGGTGTTGCCCTTCAAGTCGATATTGGTTGTCTAGACCATTGTGGCACGGGGCGCGCGGTGCCCCGCGCGTGCGCCCCCACCAGGGCCGTTCGGTCGTGCCCGCGGCCCGGGCGGCACCGGCCCGCTGTCGGTGCCCGGCCTTACTCTGGGCCCATGCAGACGCCGTCCGAGCACGCGTACCCGACCCACTGGGAAGCCGACGTCGTGCTGCGCGACGGCGGCATCGCCCACATCCGCCCCATCACGCCCGACGACGCGGGACGGCTGGTCAGCTTTTACGAGCAGGTGTCGGACCAGTCCAAGTACTACCGCTTCTTCGCCCCCTACCCCCGCCTCTCCGACCGGGACGTCCACCGCTTCACCCACCACGACTACGTCGACCGGGTGGGCCTGGCCGCGATCGTCGGCGGCGAGTTCATCGCCACCGTGCGCTACGACCGCATCGCCCCCGCCGACGAGGCCGAGGTCGCCTTCCTCGTCCAGGACGCCCACCAGGGGCGCGGCGTCGCCTCCGCCCTGCTCGAGCACATCGCGGCCGTCGCGCGCGAGCGCTCGATCCGGCGCTTCGCCGCCGAGGTGCTGCCCGCCAACAGCAAGATGATCAAGGTCTTCACGGACGCGGGCTATACGCAGAAGCGCAGCTTCGAGGACGGCGTCGTCCGCCTCGGCCTCGACCTGGAGCCCACCGACGCCTCCCTCGCCGTGCAGCGCGCCCGCGAACAGCGCGCCGAGGCCCACTCGGTGCAGCGCCTGCTCACCCCGCGCTCCGTCGCCGTCGTCGGCGCCGGCCGCGAGCCCGGCGGCATGGGCCGCACGGTGCTGCGCAACATCGTCGCCGGCGGCTTCACCGGGCGGACGTACGCGGTCAACCGCGCCTTCCCCGAGGAGCCTTCGCGCCTGGAGCCCGAGGGCGTCCCGGCCCACCGCTCCCTCGGCGGCATCGCCGAGCCGGTCGACCTCGCGGTCGTCGTCGTCCCCGCCGAGGAGGTCCCCGCCGTCGTCGCCGACTGCGGCGAGCACGGCGTCCAGGGGCTCGTCGTGCTCACCGCCGGGTACGCCGAGAGCGGCGGGAGGGGCCGCGCCCGCCAGCGCGAGCTGGTCCGCCAGGCCCGCTCGTACGGCATGCGCGTCATCGGCCCCAACTCCTTCGGCCTCATCAACACCGCCGAGGCCGTCAGACTCAACGCCTCCCTCGCCCCCGAGCTGCCCACCACCGGGCGGGTCGGGCTGTTCAGCCAGTCCGGCGCGATCGGCATCGCCCTGCTCTCCGGGCTCCACCGGCGGGCGGCCGGCCTCGTCGGCATCTCCACCTTCGTCTCGGCCGGCAACCGCGCCGACGTCTCCGGCAACGACTTCCTCCAGCACTGGCACGACGACCCCGACACCGACGTCGTCCTGATGTACCTGGAATCCATCGGCAACCCGCGGAAGTTCGCCCGCCTCGCCCGGCGCACGGCCGCCCGTAAGCCGCTCGTCGTCGTCAAGGGCGCCCGGCACGGCGCCGCCGCCCCGACCGGCCACGCCGTGCCCTCCACCCGCATCCCCGATGCCACGGTCTCCGACCTGCTGCGGCAGGCCGGCGTCATACGTGTCGACACGGTCACCGAGCTGGCCGACACCGGACTGCTCCTCGCCTCCCAGCCGCTCCCCGAGGGCCCCCGCGTCGCGATCTGCGGCAACTCCGAGTCCCTCGCCCTGCTCACGTACGACGCCTGCCTCACGGACGGGCTGCGGCCCCTGCTGCCCCGCGACCTGACCACGTCCGCCACCCCGGCGGACTTCCGCGCCGCGCTCTCGGCCGCCCTGGCCGACCGGGCCTGCGACGCCGTGGTCGTCACCGCCATCCCCTGGGTCGGCGACACCTCCGCCGCCGACCTCGCCACCGCCCTGCGCGAGGCCGTCGCGACGGCCCCCACCGCGAAGCCGGTCGCGGTCGTCCACCTGGAGATCCCCGGCCTGGCCGAAGCCCTGGCGGCCCCGCTCCCGGACCGGCCCGCCGAGGATGCCGGTGACCCGGCCGGCGGGGTGGCCGCCGGATCCGCGCCCGCCTCCGGTGCACCCGAACACGCGCCCGCCCCCGGTGCACCCGCACCCGACCCGAGCCCAGCCGCAGGCGCCCCCGCCCCCGGATCCGCGCCCGCCTCCCGCGAGCCCGCCATCCGGATACCCGCCTACCCCGCCGCCGAGCGAGCCGTGCGGGCGCTCGCCGAGGCGGTGCGTTACGCGCGGTGGCGGCGGGACGTCGCCGTGCCCGGGCGGGTGCCCGAGTACGACGACATCGACGAGGAGGGCGCCGCCGCCGACATCGGCGTCCTCCTCAAGGCCCACGGCGCCGTCGCCCCGCGCGCCGTGACGCTCTCCGCCCCCGACACCCAGCGCCTCCTCGCCCGCTACGGCATCGCCGTGCTGCCCGCCCTGCCCGCGCCCGACCCCGACAGCGCCGTGGACGCCGCCCGGCGGCTCGGCTTCCCCGTGGCCCTCAAGCCCACCGCGCCCCACCTCCGCCACCGCGCCGACCTCGGCGGGGTCCGCCTCGACCTCGGCGGCGAGGCGGAACTGCGTCGCGCCTACGCGGAATTGACCGAGCTGCTCGGCAAGCCCGAGGAGCTGAGCCTCGTCGTGCAGTCCATGGCGCCGCGCGGCGTCGACACCGTCGTCCGCGCCGCCATCCACCCCACCGCCGGCGCCGTGCTCTCCTTCGGGCTGGCCGGAGCCCCGTCCCTGCTGCTCGGGGACATCGCCCACCGTCTCGTCCCGGCCACCGACCGGGACGCCGCCGAGCTCATCCGCTCCGTGCGCACCGCGCCGCTGCTCTTCGGCTGGCGCGGCTCCGCCCCCGTGGACACCGCGGCCCTGGAGGAGCTGCTGCTGCGGGTCTCGCGCCTCGTCGACGACCACCCCGAAGTCGTCGGCGCCGACCTGGAGCCGGTGATCGTCGCCCAGCACGGGGTGCACATCCTCGGCGCGACCATCCGGCTGGCCCCGCCCCCGGCCCGCTCCGACCTCGGCCCGCGGAGTCTGCCCCTGTACTGAGCCCCGGCACCGAGCCCAGTACTGAGCCCCGGCACCGAGCCCGTGGCCGGGGATCGGCGGCAGCCGGACCCCGTACGCCCCGTAGGATGGGACGTATGGCGAAGACCGGTACGACGACCCAGGGGCTGCGCGCGGCCATCGAGCGCAGCGGCTACTACCCGGCCCTCGTGGCCGAGGCGGTGGAAGCCGCCGTGGGCGGTGAGCCGGTCGTGTCGTACCTGGTCCACCAGGAGACGACGTTCGACTCCAACGAGGTGCGCCGCCATGTCACGGTGCTCGTCCTCACCGGTACCCGATTCATCGTCAGCCACACCGACGAGCAGGCCGCCGACGGCACCTCCCCGTCCCCCTACGCCACCACCTCCACCGAGTCCGTGAAGCTCGACCGGATCTCCTCGGTGGTGCTCAGCCGCGTCGTCGCCAACCCCGAGGCCTACACCCCGGGCACCCTGCCCCGCGAGGTCGTCCTCACCATCGGCTGGGGCGCCGTCTCCCGCATCGACCTCGAGCCCGCCGCCTGCGGCGACCCGAACTGCGACGCCGACCACGGCTACACCGGCTCCTCCACCGCCGACGACCTCAGCCTGCGCGTCAGCGAGGCGGGTGACGGCCCGGACACCGTCCGTCAGACCCTCGCCTTCGCCCAGGCGCTCTCCGAGGCCACCGCGGCGACCACCCGCTGATGTCCTACTCCACCGCGGCCGGCCATGCCTGGCACGAGCCCGCCCCGCTCGACCCCCGCTCCGCCCCGCTGCCCCGCTACGGCACCGGCTCCCTCGCCGACCTGCTGCCCTCGGTCGCCGCGGGCCTCGGCGTGCCCGGGATGTCCTCCGGGATGGAGCTGGCGCCCGCCGACCGGGTCTGCGTCTTCCTGATCGACGGCCTGGGCTGGGAGCTGCTGCGCGCCCACCCCGACGAGGCCCCGTTCCTCCACTCGCTGCTGGGCACGTCCATGAACGGCACCGGCGCGCCCATGACCGCCGGCTTCCCCTCCACCACCGCGAGCTCCCTCGCATCGGTCGGCACGGGCCTGCCGCCCGGCGCCCACGGCCTGGCCGGCTACACCGTCGCCGACCCGGCCACCGGGCAGCTGATGAACCAGCTCCGCTGGCGCCCCTGGACCGACCCGCACGCCTGGCAGCCGTACCCCACGGTCTTCCAGCTCGCGGACGCGGCCGGGATCGCCACCTGCCAGGTCTCCTCGCCGGACTTCGAGCACACCCCGCTGACCAAGGTCGCGCTGAGCGGCGGCACCTTCCACGGCCGGCTCTCCGGCGAGGAGCGGATGGACTTCGCCGCCGAGCGCCTCGGCGCCGCGGACCGCTCGCTCGTCTACACGTACTACAGCGAGGTGGACGGCAAGGGCCACCGCTTCGGCGTCGACTCCGAGGAGTGGCGCGGCCAGCTGATGTACGTGGACCTGCTCGCCCGGCGGCTGGCCGAACAGCTGCCGCCGCGCTCGGCCCTGTACGTCACCGCGGACCACGGCATGATCGACATCCCGTTCGACCCGGAGTCGCGCATCGACTTCGACGAGGACTGGGAGCTGCGCGCAGGCGTCGCCCTGCTGGGCGGCGAGGCGCGGGCCCGCCACGTCTACGCGGTGCCCGGCGCGGCCGCCGACGTCCTGGCCGTGTGGCGCGAGGTGCTCGGCGAGCAGATGTGGGTCGCGGGCCGGGACGAGGCGATCGAGGCGGGCTGGTTCGGCCCGCCCGGCGAGGGCGTCGACGACCGGGTGTACGCGCGGATCGGCGACGTCGTCGCCGCCGCCCGCGACGACGTCGCGATCGTCGCCACGGAGACCGAGCCCAACGAGTCGAGGATGGTCGGCCTCCACGGTTCCATGACGCCGGTCGAGCAGCTCGTGCCGCTCCTCGAAGTCCGCTCCTGAGCCTCCCCGTTCCACCCCCCACCCCCACGATCAAACGAAAGGCATCGGCCTTCCCATGCCCGAGCTGGTGTTCTTCTCCGGAACGATGGACTGCGGAAAGAGCACCCTCGCTCTGCAGATCGAGCACAACCGGTCGGCCCGCGGCCTCGAGGGGCTGATCTTCACCCGCAACGACCGGGCCGGCGAGGGCAAGCTGTCCTCCCGGCTCGGCCTGGTCACCGACTCCGTCGAGGCGGGGGAGGGGTTCGACTTCTACGCGCACCTGGTCGGGCAGCTCTCGGCGGGCGGCCGAGCCGACTACGTCATCTGCGACGAGGCCCAGTTCCTCGAGCCGGAGCAGATCGATCAGCTGGCCCGGATCGTCGACGACCTCGAAATGGACGTCTTCGCCTTCGGCATCACCACCGACTTCCGCACCAAGCTCTTCCCGGGCTCCCAGCGTCTGATCGAACTCGCGGACCGCGTCGAGGTCCTCCAGGTCGAGGCGCTGTGCTGGTGCGGGGCACGGGCCACTCACAACGCCCGTACGGTCGGCGGACAGATGGTCGTCGAGGGCGCGCAGGTCGTCGTCGGCGACGTCAACCAGCCGGAGACCGTGGTCGGTTACGAGGTGCTGTGCCGACGCCACCACCGCCGTCGGCTGACGGCGGCCGCCGCGCGCGCGGCGGCCCTGTCGCCGGACGTGCTGCCGGTGGACCGCGAGAACGCGGGCTGAGCCGGGCGGATCCCGACGTCCCCTCAGCCGGCCGTCCGCAGCAGGGTGAAGACGGCCCCCTCCGGGTCCTCGACCGTCGCCGCGCGCCCGGTCGCCACCTCCGCCGGGGCGTCCACGACCCGGCCGCCCAGCTCGGCGACCCGCTCGGCGGCCGTGTCCACGTCCGCCACTTCGAAATACGTCATCCAGTGCGGATGCCGCAGCGCCGGCCCCGCGCCCCGGATCGCCGCCACCGGACGGCCGTCCAGGTGCAGCGTGAACGTGTCGGCGCCCACGGCGCCGGACGACTTCGTCTCGTACCCGAACAGCGCGCGGTAGAACTTCAGCACCGCGGCGGCGTCATGGGTCACCAGTTCGTGCCAGACCGGGGTGCCGGGCACACCGGCCGGACCGGGATCGGCCGCCCCCCGCCCCTGCCGGACGCCGAACGGCGCCCCCGCCGGGTCCGTGGCCAGCACCAGCCGCCCCGCGTCCTCGTCGGCCAGCGGGCCCACGCCCACCGTTCCTCCGGCGCAGTGGATCCACTCCGCGGAGGCGTCCGCGTCGTCGCTCGCCAGATAGGTGGTCCACGCGTTGGCGCGTTGACGATCGGGCGGCAGGCCCCCGATTCCGGCGACGTCCCGGCCGTCGATCGTGGCCCGGACGTACGGCCCCGGCCGGCCGGACCCGGGAGCGTAGTAGGACCACCCGAACAGCCCGCCGTAGAACTCCTTGGCCGCCTCCAGGTCCTGCGCCAGGAGACTCGTCCAGCAAGGAGTGCCCGGTGTCTGCCGCCGGGTCGCCCCGCGGTGCTCGGAGGAGCCCCATACCTCGGTCATCGTCAGTATCTCCTCGGACCATCGTGGTGGCCGCGCGTCCCGCCGGGACACGCGCCCCGGCCGCGCCGGGCGTAAGGGTTCCCGCTGAGCATGCCCGAATTCGTGATCCGCTTCCGTGTCCTCGGCAGCGCCGTCCAGTATCGATCAGCGACGCGCCTTCTGGCCAGGGGACCGTTCGGAGCAACGCGGACTACGCCAGGATGGGTTCATGGACGTCATCATCACCGCGAAGGAATGGGCGAGCGAGTCGGCAGGCGAACGGCCGCCGACGCTCCTGGACATCCGCTACCGGCCCGGGGCCGCGCCCGGCCGCCCCCAGTACGAGGCCGGGCATCTCCCGGGCGCGGTCTACGTCGACATGGACGCCGAACTCGCGGCCGAACCCGGCGAGAGAGGCCGTCACCCGCTGCCGGACACCGCGGCGTTCGGGGCGGCGATGCGACGGGCGGGGGTGCGCTCCGACCGCCCGGTCGTCGTCTACGACGACGGTCTGGGCTGGGCCGCCGCCCGGGCGTGGTGGATGCTGCGCTGGGCGGGGCACCCGTCCGTACGCGTCCTGGACGGCGGCCTCGCCGCGTGGACGGCGGCCGGGGGCGAACTGACGACGGAGGTGCCGGCGCCGGCCGACGGCGACTTCGTGCCCGAGCCGGGCGCGCTGCCGGTGCTCGACGCGGACGGCGCGGCGGCGCTGGCGCGGCGCGGGGTGCTGCTGGACGCGCGGGCGGGGGAGCGCTACCGGGGCGAGGTGGAGCCCCTCGACCGGGTCGCCGGGCACATCCCCGGCGCGGTCTCCGCGCCCACGACCGAGAACGTCACCGAGGACGGCCTCTTCCGTCCGGCCCCCGAGCTCGCGGCCCGCTTCGCGCGCCTGGGCGCGACGGGGGCGGCGGAGGTGGGCGTCTACTGCGGCTCGGGCGTCTCCGCGGCCCACGAGATCCTCGCCCTGGCGGTGGCGGGTGTGCCGGCGGTGCTGTACGTCGGGTCGTGGAGCGAGTGGTCGTCGGACCCGGCACGGCCGGTGGCGACGGGGGCGGACGCGGGCTGAGCCGGCCGCGGCGGGGCACCCTTCCTCCGCCGCGACGGCGGTCGGCCACCGTGTAGACGTCCGGCGGCGCCGACCCGGCCTGTAGGCCGGGTCGGCACCCACGGGGCCGGATCAGTCCTGCTTCTTCCGCCGCGTCCCGAAGACGATCTCGTCCCAGCTCGGCACCGCCGCCCGCCGCCCGGGGCGGACGCCGTCCGCCTCGGCCTGGCGGTCCGTCGTGCCGATCAGGCGTTCGCGGTGCCCCGCCACCGACCGTGGCATGAGCACGTCCGCGTAGGCGGACCCCGCGCTGGCCGCCGGGGCCGGGGGCTCGACGACCTCCGTCTCCTCGCCCGGGGCGTCGGACGGGGGCGGGGGGATCGCGCCGACGGCCGGGGGCGTCGACGGCGGCTCGGGTACGACCATGTCGCCCCGGAAGCTCGGGACGGCCTCCAGCAGGCTGGTCAGCGAGTCGCGGTCGCGCTCCTTGGGCGCGGGCGCGTCCTCCGCCGGCGCGTCGCCGGAGGGTGCCTCCGCGTCCGGGCCGGCGGACTGCGACCGGTCCCGGTCGAGGGAACGGTCCAGCGGCCGGTCGCGCGGCAGCCGGGCGATGCGCGGCACGAACGGGAAGGTCGGCTCGGGCGTGTCGTCGGTCTCGCCGATGAGCGCCCGCGCCTCGTCGTCCAGCGCCTGAACGATCCGGCGCGGCGGATCGTAGGTCCAGCTGGCCGCGCGCGGCTCGCCTGCGGCGCGGTAGACCAGCAGGACCTCCCACGTGCCGTCGTCGCGGCGCCAGGAGTCCCACTGGGCGGTGTCCTTCTCGGCGCCGCGCAGCAGCATGCGCTCCGCGACGGTCTCGCCGAGCGGCGGGCCGCTGTTCTCACCGGGGCGGCGCACGGGTGTCTTGCGGGCGCGCTCCGCCATGAAGGCGCGCTCGGCGAGCACGGGGCCCTCGAAGCGGCGTACGCGCTCCACGGGGATGCCCGCGAGCTGGGCGACCTCCTCCGCCGAGGCACCGGCCCGGATGCGGGCCTGGATGTCGCGGGGCCGGAGGTGGCTCTCCACCTCGATCTCGATCTGGCCGAGGCGTGCGCGGTCGTTGCGCACGGCGGCGCGGAGCCGCTCGTCGATGGGAAGCGTGTACTCCGTGCTGTCCGCAGACTTGAGCACCAGCCGTGTGCCGTCGTTGGAGACTGCCACGACACGCAGTTCGGGCATGGGGACCTCCCGGGTGGTGCCTGCCGACGTCACCTGCGTCGCTGCTTCCGCTAGTCGAGTGTGGCCTGCCCGGGTAGCAGCCTGCCACAACATTGCCGAGTTGACGGGGCGAGAGCCGCCCGGGCCCCTCCCGACGGGTCCGGTGGTTTCCGGGCAGCCGAACGGGATATTGGGGCCAGGGCTCGCCACAGTACTCCATTCGGGCCAGCGGGCGTGGATCGGCGCGCCAGCGAAGTTCTCGTGCGGCAAGGGAGTTGGAATGCGCCCCTTGCGGGGGGCGTGTCCGGGTCCGGTTCCCGTGGGTGGCGAGGTTCACATAATCGCCCGATTCGGAACTGTTCGTTAGGCTCGAATGTCTCTTCTGGCTATAAGAGGGACCGAAGGGAACAACAGAGGCTGGAGATGGACGACAAAGCCGAAACTGAGGCAAAAGCCAAGGGCAGGCGTCTGGAGCTGAGCGTCGCACAGGTGGCCGGTAGTGCGCTGGCGGCGGTCGTGGCGGCCATGCTCGCGGGCCGGCTCGGGGTGTACGGCACGGTGCTCGGTGCCGGAGTCGTCAGTGTCGTGGCCACGACGGGTGGCACAGTCTTCCAGCACCTGTTCAAACGTACGGGTGAGCAGATACGCGACGTGGCGACCCCGTCGGAGCCCCGGCTCCGCCAGGTCCCGGTGCGCGACGCGTCCCGCGCGGTGGGCCGGGCACGCTCGGCCGACCTGGAGCGCACCCAGCTGCTCGGGCAGGTCGACGCGGCGGACCCGCCACCGGGGACCGAGGACCGTACGCAACTGCTGCACCAGGTGTCACATCCCGGTGCGAACCCGGCGCAATCCGAGGCGTGCGCCGGTGCGTACACCGGCGCGCATGACGACGCGTACATCCACGCCTCCTCCGCGGAGTTCTCCGAGGAATTCTCGAAGGGCACGACCCACGGCACCCGGCTGCGCGGCCGCAAGCGCCCGCTGCTGGCGGCCGCCGCCGTCTTCGCCCTGGCCATGGGCACGGTGACGGCGGTGGAGCTCGTCTCCGGTTCCAGCGCGGACGGGGACAAGGGCGGGACGACCGTCAGCCGGATCTTCCAGCCGGACAGGAGCGAGAAGAAGCAGGACGAGGACCAGGCTCCGCCGCAGACCCCGGACCCCGGCCGCTCGCACGACGGGAACGGGGCGGGCGCGGGCGACGGCGGCTCGACCCCCTCCCCGGGCGCGTCGCAGCAGGGCGGTACGGGCGGCAAGCCCACCCCGGACCCCACGCCGACCCCGTCCACCGGCGGCGGCACGCCGAAGCCGACCCCGACGCCGGACTCCGGCACGTCGCCGGACCCGGGCAAGGGCGGGACCGACGGCAAGGGCGGCACCGGTGGCCAGGGCTCCGGCGGCACGGGCGGCCAGTCCCCCTCGCCGCAGCCCGGCCAGAACGCGGCGGCAGGCACGAGCACCGGCACCACCGGCACGGGCACGGCCTCGTAGGACAGGCCGGGCCCGTGCCATCACCGGCCCAGGACCCGCCGCAGGTAGGGGTTGGCGAAGACACGGTCGGGATCCAGCCTGTCCCGTACCGCCGTGAACTCCGCGAAGCGCGGATAGACGTCGGCCAGATACGTGGCGTCACGGCCGTGGAGCTTGCCCCAGTGCGGCCGTCCCCCATGGGCCGTCATGATCTGCTCGACGGCCGTGAAATACGCCTGGTGCGGTGTGCCCCTGTACATGTGTACGGCGATATAGGCCGTATCCCGGCCCGAAGCGGTGGACAGCGGGATGTCGTCCGCCGGGGCCGTCCGCACCTCCACGGGGAAGCTCACCCGCAGCCGCCGCCGCTCGATCATCGCCCGCAGCTCCCGCAGGGCCGCCATCGCCGCCTCACGCGGCAGCGCGTACTCCATCTCCAGGAAGCGCACCCGGCGGGGGCTGGTGAAGACCTTGTAGGGAATGTCGGTGTACGTGCGGGCGGACAGGGCCCGGGCGCTGAGCCGGGCGATCCCGGGGACGGTCCCGGGGACGGCCCGGCCCAGCGCGCAGACGGCGCCGAAGAGCCCGTTCGACAGCAGTTCGTCCTGCACCCAGGCGGCGGCCCGGCCGGGCGGGTCCGCCGGGCCCGCGCCGCGGTTGTTCCGCTTGGTGACGCAGCGGTCGGTGTGCGGGAACCAGTAGAACTCGAAGTGCTCGTTCTCCGCGACGAGCGCGTCGAAGCCGGACGTCACCGCGCCCAAGGACATCGGCTCCTCGCGCGCGGTGAGCAGGAACTCCGGCTCGACCCGGAAGGTGATCGCGGTGAGCACGCCCAGCGCGCCGAGGCCCACCCGCGCCGCGGCGAACACCTCCGGGTTCTCCCGCGCCGAGCAGGTCAGCACCGACCCGTCGGCGGTCACCAGCTCCAGCCCGGCGATCTGGGCGGCGATCGCGCCCGAGTCGCGGCCGGTGCCGTGGGTGCCGGTGCTGACGGCCCCGGAGACCGTCTGCTCCATGATGTCGCCCATGTTCGTCAGGGACAGGCCCCGCGCGGCGAGCTCCTGATTGAGCCGGCGGAGCGTCATGCCCGCGCCGACCGTCACGGTCCCGGCGGCCCGGTCGACCGAGTGGACGCCCGCCAGGCCCTCCGGGCGTATCAGCAGACCGTCGGTGGCCGCCGCGGCGGTGAAGGAGTGGCCGCTGCCGACCGCCTTCACCGTCAAGCCGTCGGAGGCCGCCCGGACCACCGCCGCGGACAGCTCCTCCGCGGTCCTCGGGGCCACCGTGCGCGCGGGCCGGACGGTGACGTTCCCCGCCCAGTTGCGCCATAAGTCGTCGTCATGCCTGGTGCTGCTGCTCAGCCAGGCGCTGCCCGTCCTTGCCGTCGCCCCCATGGGCGCGCACCCCCACCCGCTCCGGCGCCGGCCGCAGCCGGCGGTACCCGAGGAACGCGCCGACGGCCGCGAGCAGTCCCGCCGCGCCGGGCACCGCGTACCCCGCCCGGGCCCCGGCCGCGTCCACCACCCAGCCGGCGGCCGACGAGCCGAGCGCCACGCCGACCGCCAGCCCGGTGCTCGTCCAGGTCATGCCCTCGGTCAGCTTCGCGCGCGGTACGTGCTGCTCGACGAGGGCCATCGTGGTCACCATCGTCGGCGCGATGGCCAGGCCCGCGACAAAGAGCGCCACGGCCAGGAACGGCAGGTTCCCGACCAGTTGGAGGGGGATCATACTCACGGCCATCGCACACACGCCCAGCACCCAGCGGCGGGCGGCGTCGCCCTTCAGGTGCAACAGGCCGAAGACCACGCCGGCGATGCCGGAACCCAGCGCGTACACCGCGAGCACCAGGCTGGAGGCGGCCTTGTGGCCCTGATTCTCGGCGAAGGCCACGGTGACGACCTCGATGGAGCCGAACAGCGCGCCGGTGGCCACGAAGACCGCCACCAGTACCTGGAGCCCCGGCGAGCCCAGCGCGGAGCCCGCCTGGTCCGTCCGGGGGTGCGGCTTCGGCTCGGTGGCCCGCTGCGCGGTCAGCCACACGACGCCGATCGCCAGGAAGCAGGCCGCCAGCAGCGGTCCCGCCTCGGGGAACCAGCTCGTGGACAGGCCGATCGACAGGATCGGCCCGACGATGAACACCACCTCGTCGATGACGGACTCGGCCGAGTACGCCGTGTGCAGCTCGCGCGGCGAGCCGTGGAACAGCGCCGCCCAGCGGGCCCGCACCATCGACCCCACGCTCGGCACGCAGCCCGCGCCGGCCGCGAAGACGAACAGCGTCCACTCGGGCCACCGCTGCTGCGCGCTCACCAGCAGCCCGGTGACGGCCGTCAGCGCGATGGCCGTCGCCGGGCGGAGTATGCGCCGCTGTCCGTGCCGGTCGACCATCCGGGAGACCTGCGGCCCCAGGACGGCGGCGGAGAGCGCCAGGGTCGCCGAGACGGCGCCGGCCAGCCCGTACCGGCCGGTCAGCTGGGAGATCATCGTGACGACGCCGATGCCGAGCATCGACAGGGGCAGCCTGCCGACGAGGCCCGCCGCGGCGAAGCCCTTGGTGCCGGGGGCGGCGAATATCGCGCGGTAGGGACTGGACAAGGACGGCTCCCGGGAAGGTCGGCACTGGGGACGGGTAGAGGGTGCCGTAAGGGACGTAGGTGGCCGATACAGCTTACGTCCGGATGTTCGTGCGACGCACCGCCATTTCCCGGCTGTCAGTGGCGGGTGGCAGGATCGGAGGCATGTCGGATCAGCCATCCCACGCCCCCTATGACGCCCTGCTGTTGCTCTCCTTCGGCGGGCCCGAGGGGCCGGACGACGTCGTCCCGTTCCTGGAGAACGTCACCCGCGGCCGGGGCATCCCCCGCGAGCGGCTCAAGGAGGTCGGGCAGCACTACTTCCTCTTCGGCGGCGTCAGCCCGATCAACGACCAGAACCGCGCCCTGCTGAGCGCCCTCCGCGAGGACTTCGCGGCGCAGGGCGTCGACCTCCCGGTCTACTGGGGCAACCGCAACTGGGCGCCGTACCTGACCGACACGCTGCGGCGGATCGTGGCCGACGGCCACCGCCGCGTCCTGGCCCTGACCACCAGCGCCTACGCCTCCTACTCCGGCTGCCGGCAGTACCGGGAGAACCTCGCCGACGCGCTGGCCGCGCTGGAGGCCGAGGGCCTGCCCCTGCCGCGCGTCGACAAGCTGCGGCACTACTTCAACCACCCCGGCTTCGTCACCCCCATGGCCGAGGCGACGCTGGCCGCGCTCGGCCGGCTGCCCGAGGAGGTCCGGGCCGGCGCCCACCTGGCCTTCACCACCCACTCCATCCCCACGGCCGCCGCCGACACCTCCGGACCGGCCGAGGGCCACGGCGACGGCGGCGCCTACGTCGCCGAACACCTCGACGTGGCCCGGCTCGTCGCGGAGGCGGTGCGGAAGGAGACCGGCGTCGAGGACCGCCCCTGGCGCCTCGTCTACCAGTCGCGCAGCGGCGCCCCGCACATCCCCTGGCTCGAACCCGACATCTGCGACCACCTGGAGGCGGTGCGTGCCGAGGGCGCGCCGGCCGTCGTCATGGTGCCCATCGGGTTCGTCTCGGACCACATGGAGGTCAAGTACGACCTCGACACCGAGGCCGCCGCCAAGGCCGCCGAGCTGGGCCTGCCCGTGGCCCGGGCCGCCACCGTCGGCGCCGACCCGCGCTTCGCCGCCGCCGTCCGCGAGCTGGTGCTGGAGCGCGCGGCGACCGAGCGGGGCGAGCGGCCCGAGCGCTGCGCCCTGGGCTCGCTCGGGCCCTCCCACGACCTCTGCCCCGTCGGCTGCTGCCCGGCGCGGGCCCCGCGCCCGGCGGCCGCCGGTGCCGACAGCCCGTACGCGTAAGGAGCCACCGACCGTGACCGATGCGCTTGACGCCCTCGATGCCCCCGATGCCCTCAAGGACGAACTCCTGGCCGTGGCGCTGGAGGCCGCCGACCGGGCCGGCGCGCTGCTGCGCGACGGCCGGCCCGCCGATCTCGGCGTGGCCGCCACCAAGACCAGCCCCATCGACGTCGTCACTGAGATGGACATCGCCGCCGAGAAGCTGATCACCGGCTTCCTCGCGGAGCGCCGCCCGCACGACGGGCTGCTGGGGGAGGAGGGCGCCAGCACCGAGGGCACCAGCGGGGTGCGCTGGGTGATCGACCCCATCGACGGCACGGTCAACTACCTGTACGGGCTGCCGTCGTGGGCCGTGTCGATAGCGGCCGAGATCGACGGCGAGGCGGTCGTGGGCGTCGTCGCGGCGCCGATGCGCGGGGAGACGTACCGCGCGGTACGCGGGCGGGGCGCCTTCGAGGGGGAGCGGCGGCTGCGCTGCCGGCCCGCGCCCGTCTTCTCCCAGGCCCTCATCGGCACGGGCTTCGGCTATCTGACGGCCCGGCGCGCCGCCCAGGCGGAGGTGGTCCGCGCGCTCCTGCCGGAGGTGCGGGACATCCGGCGCGGCGGGTCGGCGGCGATCGACCTGTGCGACGTGGCCTGCGGCCGGCTCGACGGGTACTACGAGCGGGGGCTCAATCCCTGGGACTACGCGGCGGGCGCCCTCATCGCCCACGAGTCCGGCGCCCTGACGGGCGGCCGCCGCCCCGAGGACCCGGCCTCGGGCGAGCTGACGATCGCGGCGGCGCCGGGGCTCTACGAGCCGCTCCAGGCCCGGCTGGAGGAGCTGGGGGCCTGGCACGACTAGGCCCTTTCCGGCGGATCATGCGGTGCCCCGGAGGGGCGCGGGGCCGTGACACCGTGCGGCTCCGCCGCGTGGGCGCGACAAGCCACGACGTGGCCGCACATTGCCCGGACCCCGGGGTGGCGTGTCGGCTGCGGGCCATCGCCGGCCGATCGCGCAGTTCCCCGCGCCCCTACGGGGCGCCGTGGTGGCGCGTGACGAAGTGGGGTGCCCGCCGGCACGCAGGCGCCCCCGGCACGGACCGAAGCCGTGCCGGGGGCGCTCCGCGCTGTGCGGATCAGACCTGTACGCCGTGCTCCGCCGCCAGGCGGTGAAGCTCGTCGAGCTCCGACTGTTCGACGTCGGCGAGGTAGTCGTCGCCCGTACGACGGGCGTGGTCGAGGTCGGACCGGGTCGTCTCTATGCGCTGCAGAATGCCAGCGGTGAACGCGTCCATGGTGCTGCGCCCCCTCGTCGTGGGTTGGCGGCACGGGGGTGTGCCACGGCGAAAACGATCACTGCGTGGAGTACCCGCGTACGCGGAGGCGTACGGAGAAGCGTGATCGCGGGTGTGCAGACGTCTTCCCCACCCCGGTCCCGGCGGAAACCTTCGGCCGCCGAAGAATCCGGAATCCTTCCCCAGCAGTCCGCCAGGCACCCCTTACAGCCGGTTTACCGACATCCGAGGCAGGATGGAGGAACCCATCAGGGGTCATCACGCCTGCCCACACGGGCCAAGAGGAAGGAAAAGCGCCGTGCGCGTACTCGTCGTCGAGGACGAGCAGCTGCTCGCAGACGCCGTCGCCACCGGACTGCGCCGGGAGGCCATGGCCGTCGACGTCGTGTACGACGGAGCCGCCGCCCTCGAACGCGTCGCCGTCAACGACTACGACGTCATCGTGCTCGACCGCGACCTGCCGCTCGTCCACGGCGACGACGTCTGCCGCAAGGTCGTCGAGCTCGGCATCCCCACCCGGGTCCTGATGCTGACCGCCTCCGGCGACGTCAGCGATCGCGTGGCCGGCCTGGAGCTCGGCGCCGACGACTACCTTCCCAAGCCCTTCGCGTTCAGCGAGCTCACCGCGCGCGTCCGGGCGCTGGGCCGGCGGACGACCGTCGCCCTGCCGCCCGTGCTGGAGCGGGCCGGCATCAAGCTGGACCCCAACCGCCGCGAGGTGTTCCGCGACGGCCGCGAGGTGCAGCTGGCGCCCAAGGAGTTCGCGGTCCTGGAGGTCCTCATGCGCAGTGAGGGTGCCGTGGTCTCGGCCGAGCAACTGCTGGAGAAGGCCTGGGACGAGAACACCGACCCGTTCACCAACGTGGTCCGGGTCACCGTGATGACCCTGCGCCGCAAGCTCGGCGAGCCCCCGGTGATCGTCACCGTCCCGGGCTCCGGATACCGGATCTGAGCCGCGATGTCCCAGACCCCCGCCACCCCCACGCCCCCGCCGCCTCCCGCCCCTCCGGCGGGCGGGCCGGGCCCGGCGGCCACGCCGCCCCCCAAGCCCACCTGGGACCCGCGCCAGCCGGTCGTACGGCCCTTCCCCTGGCTGCGCCCGACCATCCGGATACGCCTCACCCTGCTCTACGGCGGGATGTTCCTGATGGCCGGCGTCCTGCTGCTGACGATCATCTATCTGCTGGCCGCCAACGCCCTGGAGGTCGGCAGCGAACCGCTGATCAAGCTGGTCGACGGCAGCCAGGTCCAGGTGACCCGTAACACCTGCCCTGCGCTGAAGAGCCCGGGCCTCAACGCCGAGCAGGCCAACAGCATCCTCAACGGCTGCATGGTCGACCAGCGGGCGGCGGCCCTGGGCTCCCTGCTCCGCCGTTCCCTCCTCGCCCTCCTCGGCCTCGCCGTGATCGCCTTCGCCTTCGGCTACGCCATGGCCGGCCGGGTCCTCTCCCCGCTGGGCAAGATCACGCGGACCGCCCGCCGGGTGGCCGGCACGGATCTGAGCCGGCGGATCGAGCTGGGCGGCCCGGACGACGAGCTCAAGGAGCTGTCGGACACCTTCGACGAGATGCTGGACCGGCTGGAGCGGGCCTTCACCGCCCAGCAGCGCTTCGTCGCCAACGCCTCGCACGAGCTGCGCACCCCGCTGGCGATCAACCGCACCCTGCTGGAGGTCAGCCTGTCCGATCCCGGCGCCTCCCCGGAGCTCCAGCAGCTGGGCAAGACGCTGCTGGCCACGAACGAGCGCAGCGAGCAGCTCGTGGAGGGCCTGCTGCTGCTCGCCCGCAGCGACAACGAGATCGTGGACCGCAAACCCGTGGACCTCGCCGAGGTGGCCTCCCAGGCCCTCGACCAGGCGCGCGGGGAGGCCCAGACCAAGGGCGTGGAGCTGCGCGGCACCCGGCAGCCCGCGGTCGTCCAGGGCAACGGCGTGCTGCTGGAGCGGATCGCGCTGAACCTCGTGCAGAACGCGGTGCGCTACAACACCCCGGACGGCTGGGTGGAGGTCACGACCCAGGCCCTGCCGGGCCAGGCCGTGCTGATCGTGGAGAACACCGGCCCGGTCGTCCCGGCCTACGAGGTGGACAACATCTTCGAGCCCTTCCGCCGGCTGCGCACGGAGCGTACCGGCAGCGACAAGGGCGTCGGCCTGGGGCTGTCCATCGTGCGCTCGGTGGCGCGGGCGCACGGCGGGCGGATCACCGCCGAGCCCCGTGAGGGAGGTGGCCTGGTCATGCGGGTCGTCCTGCCCACCTGACTGGTGCCGACCCGGGCGACACCCGGGCCGGGAAGTCTGCGAGAATAGGGCGTCGCGGGTTCGCTTTGGGCGGAATTCATCCGGTCCGCCCGGCATCGCGGCTGTGTGTGATCGGTCACATACGCAGACTTCCGGCCATCTACTCTCCGTGACCGGCGGCCCCGGGGGAACGCCTGAAAAATGGGGGTTTCCGGGGGTCCTGATCACGGGAAGTACACGGAATGGCATGGCCGTACACGGCATTTCGACCGTGTACGGTCCCCATCGACACCCGTCCCGATCACCTCTTCAGGTGTGCGGTTGGGTGTCGATTGAGTAACAGACCTTGATGTGAGGCAAAATCTCCGCCTCGGGTCGGGCACAAGTCCGGCCTCTCACGCGTTACGTGCGCTGGAGATACCGCAGACACCCAGAGGGGGAGAGCGACATGGCAACGGACTACGACACCCCACGCAAGACCGACGACGACGTCGACAGTGACAGCCTTGAAGAACTGAAGTCCCGGCGGAACGACAAGTCCTCGTCGACGGTCGACGTCGACGACTTCGAGGCCGCCGAGGGTATGGAGCTGCCCGGCGCCGATCTTTCCAACGAGGAGCTGGCCGTCCGGGTCCTGCCCAAGCAGGCCGACGAGTTCACGTGCATGAGCTGCTTCCTCGTGCACCACCGCAGCCAGCTCGCCGGGGAGAAGAACGGCCAGCCGATCTGCCGCGACTGCGAGTGAGGCAGGGTCTGCCATGGCAGGCTCGAACCCGTTCCGGAAGCGGCGCTCCCAGCGGCCCGGGCTGACCTCCGGGCCCGGCGAGGACGTCACTGGCGGCGCGGTCGAGGCGGGTGCCGACCCGACCGCCGAGCGAGGCCGCATGGCCTCGCTCGCCGCCGCCGTCGGCCAGGAGGCCGCCGTGCGGCTGCGCAAGGGCGGCCGGGGCGCCCGGACGGGCCTCACCGCCGTCGCGGACCGGATCATCGCGAACGCTCCACGCATCCCGGTGCGTGATCTCGCGACCCTTCGCGCGCAGTTCCCCGGCCTCGGGCCGGAGGAGCTCGCGGACAAACTGGTGGCCGGAGCCGCCTACGGCACCTCCACCGTGGGCGCGGGCATCGGGGCGGCGGCCATGCTGCCCGTGCCGCCCGCCATGCCCGCGGAGCTGGCGGCCGAGGTCATCGGCGTCGCCGCCGTGGAGTACAAGCTCATCGCCGAGCTGCACGAGGTGTACGGCGTCCGGGCCCCCGGCGACGGGCGCCAGCGGGCCGTGGCCTACCTGGGCGCCTGGGCCGACGAGCGTGGCATCGACGTCACGTCCCCCTTGACCGTCAACGCCGCGCTCGGCGGCCAGCTCCGCCGCGAGCTGCGCCAGCGGGTGCTGAAGCGCACCTTCCGCAACTTCCCCAAGCTCACGCCCTTCATGATCGGCGCGACCGTCGGCGCGGTGATGAACCGCCGGGACACCAAGCGGCTCGCCGAGAAGGTCCGCAAGGACCTGCGCGCCCGGCAGATCTCCTGGGACGAGCTCGCGGGCACGCCCTCGGAGCCGCCGGACGAGGGCCTGGGGCTGGCCTGAGACGCCGCGAGGGCCGACCGGACCCGACCCGGAAGCCCGCGAGGGCCTCCCAGAGGCCCGTGTGGCCCTTGTGGGTGACCGCCTGGGGCCCGGGACCGGGTCCCGGACCACCGGCCCGCCCTCAAGCCCGTACGGCCTCGACCGCGGCGGCCAGTCGCTCGGGGTAACGCGTGGAGAGGTAGACGTACGGAGTCGGGTCCGCCGGGTCGGTGACCTCGATCCGCACCGCCGTGGGCACATAGCCGCGCAGCAGCATGAACGCGCGGGTGTCCGCCTTGTGGGTGCGCCAGGCGCGGGCCTCCTCGGCGTCCAGCACCTCCGGCACCCCCAGCGCCGTGACGGGGATCTTCGCGTCGCCCGCCACCAGCGCGCCGCCGACCACCCGGATCCGCGCGGAGCCGTACGAGCTGACCGCCATCGCGGACAGCGCCGAGCCGCCGATCAGCCCGCCCAGCATCGGCAGGGTGCCCAGCGGCAGCAGGATCAGCGCCATGGCGACGCCGGCCAGGACCGCGATGACCCACCAGGAGCGGGGCGCGGTCAGGCGTTCTTCGTAAGGCTGCATGCGCACAAGCTTGGCACGGACGGGACCGGGCCCCGTCCGCGCGGGTAAGGTCAGCCCCTGTGAGTGGACGAACGACAGCGCTGACACCGCCGGCCGACGCACGGCCTCCGGTGCGGCACCCCGAAGCCCCCGCGCCCGGAGAGATCATCGGGTCGCACTACGAACACTGCTTCGGCTGCGGCGGCGGTCAGCCGCACGGGCTGCACCTGGAGACCCGCGCCGGCGACGGGGTGAGCGTGACCGCCGAGTTCCGCGTCAGGGAGGCCCACCAGGGCGCCCCCGGCCTGGCGCACGGCGGTGTACTGGCCACGGCCCTGGACGAGACCCTGGGCTCGCTGGGCTGGCTGCTGCGCACCATCGCGGTGACGGGGCGGCTGGAGACGGACTTCACGCGTCCCGTGCCGGTCGGCACCGTGCTGCACCTGACGGCCGAGGCCGTCGCGGTGCACGGTCGCAAGATCTACTGCACGGCCACCGGCCGTATCGGCGGGCCGGAGGGCCCGGTCGCGGTGCAGGCGGACGCGGTGTTCATCGAGGTCAAGGTC
This sequence comes from Streptomyces sp. L500, assembly GCF_054551825.1. NCBI lineage: Bacteria > Bacillati > Actinomycetota > Actinomycetes > Kitasatosporales > Streptomycetaceae > Streptomyces > Streptomyces sp. L500. The sequence goes on along the minus strand of NZ_JBTOLC010000027.1, from coordinate 4,975 downwards.
GACCACTTCATCGAGAACGGCCGCAAGCAGGAGATCCAGGCCGCCCTCGCCGACCCCGACCAGGTGAAGGTCGCCCGAGCCTTTGAGGTGAACCCGTGAGCGTCGTGCCCCGTCCGCGACTGGACGTCCTGATCCGCCGGGTCGACCCCGAGGTGCCCATTCCCTCGTACGGGCACCCCGGTGACGCGGGCTGCGACCTCGTCACCACCGAGGCCGCCGAGCTCGCCCCCGGTGAGCGCGCGGTGCTGCCCACCGGCATCTCCATCGCGCTGCCCGACGGCTACGCGGCGTTCGTCCACCCCCGGTCGGGCCTGGCCGCCCGCTGCGGGGTGTCCATGGTCAATGCCCCGGGCACCATCGATGCCGGGTACCGTGGAGAGATCAAGGTGATTGTGGTCAATCTGGACCCGCGCGAGAGCGTCCGGTTCGAGAGGTTCGACCGCGTCGCCCAATTGGTTGTCCAGCAGGTCGAGAAGGTCCGCTTCCACGAGGTGGCGGAGCTTCCCGGCTCGGCGCGGGCCGAAGGGGGCTTCGGGTCCACCGGTGGCCACGCTGCCGTGGGGAATGGATTCGCTTCGGTCGCCTGCGACCGGGAAGGACAGTGACGTGTTCGGTCGTCGCCGCAAGCGCAGCGAGGACGTTGTCGATCGTATCGACGACGTGGCCTCCGAGGAGTTGACTGAGGACTCCCGGGCCGCAGAGGCCACCGCGGCCGAGAGCCGGATCCGGCTGGAGCCGGGGCCGCGCCCCGACGGTCCGTGGGACGCCTCCGAGGTCGGGGACCCCGCCGAGGGCCGGGTGGACCTGGGCGGACTGTTCGTGCCCGGCGTCGAGGGCATGGAGCTGCGGGTCGAGGTCGCCGGCGAGGCGATCGTCGCCGCGACCGTGGTGCTGCGCGACAGCGCCGTCCAGCTCCAGGCGTTCGCCGCCCCCAAGCGCGAGGGCATCTGGGGCGAGGTCCGCGAGGAGATCGCGGCCGGCATCACCCAGCAGGGCGGTGTCGTGGACGAGGTCGAGGGTCCGCTCGGCTGGGAGCTGCGGGCCCAGGTGCCCGTGGCGCTGCCGGACGGCACCCAGGGCGTCCAGCTCGTCCGCTTCGTCGGCTGTGATGGGCCGCGCTGGTTCCTGCGCGGTGTGATCTCCGGCCAGGGCGCGGTGCAGCCGCAGACCGCCGGGCTGCTGGAGCAGGTCTTCCGGGACACGGTCGTGGTGCGCGGGGAGTCCCCGATGGCGCCGCGCGACCCGATCGTCCTGAAGCTGCCCGAGGACGCGCAGATGGTGGCCGAGGGGCTCCAGCAGCAGGAGGAGCCGGGCTCCCGCTTCGCCGGCGGGGTGGACCGTCTCCAGCGCGGCCCGGAGATCAGCGAGATCCGCTGACCCGAGCCGCCGGAAGGATCGCCGACGGCTGCCGGAGAGACCGCCGGGCGGCTGCCGGAAAGGGCCGCCGGGCGGCCTGAATACGCTGTTTCGCTGGGCCGGAACCCGTAATACGGGTTCCGGCCCAGCGGCGTTTCCGGAGCATTTCCGCAGGTCCGGAGCGTCCGCGTCAGGATCTCGTCAAGGGGGCGCTAATGGCCGTAAGGGAGGCGTCAACGGAAGTGCTACCGGACGGTAGTGGAGGTTTCCTCTAGAGGTCCGTTCTTCCGAACCTCTCTAGGAGCACACGATGGCCGATGTGGCCTTCGTCGTCACCACCATCGCGGTCTTCGCGCTGGTGGCTCTCGTCGCCAAGGGGGTGACGAAGCTGTGACCGCCGAGAACATCGTCGGCCTCGTCGTGGCCGTCGCCCTGCTGGGCTACCTGATCCTCGCCCTCGTTTTCCCGGAGAGGTTCTGAGCACCGACATGAGTCCCGTCCTCTCCGGAATTCTTCAGCTCGTCGCGCTCATCGGCGCGCTGGCCCTGGTGTACATCCCGCTCGGCGATTACATGGCCCGCGTCTACAGCTCCGAGAAGCACCTGCGCGCCGAGAAATGGATCTACCGCCTGATAGGCGCCGACCCCGGCGCCGAAATGCGCTGGCCCGCCTATCTGCGCGGCGTCCTCGCCTTCTCCGCCGTCAGCCTCCTCTTCCTCTACCTGCTCCAGCGGGTCCAGGGCGTGCTGCCGGAGTCGCTCTCGCTCGGCTTCACCGCGATCAGCCCGGACCAGGCGTTCAACACCGCCGCCTCGTTCGTGGCCAACACCAACTGGCAGTCGTACTCCGGCGAGCAGGCCATGGGCCACGCCGTGCAGACGCTCGGCCTCGCGGTGCAGAACTTCGTCTCCGCCGCGGTCGGCATGGCCGTCGCCGTCGCCCTCGTCCGGGGCTTCGCCCGCTCCCGCACCGGCGAGCTGGGCAACTTCTGGGCCGACCTGGTGCGCGGCACGATCCGGATCCTGATCCCCCTCTCGGTGGTCGGCGCGCTGATCCTCGTCGCCTGCGGCGCCATCCAGAACTTCGCCGGCATCCACGACATCGGGCAGCTGGCGGGCGGCACCCAGCAGGTCAACGGCGGCGCCGTGGCCTCCCAGGAGGTCATCAAGGAGCTCGGCACCAACGGCGGCGGCTACTTCAACGCCAACTCCGCCCACCCGTTCGAGAACCCCAACGCGTTCACGAACCTCTTCGAGATGTTCCTGATCCTCGTCATCCCCTTCGCGCTGACGCGAACCTTCGGCAAGCTCGTCGGCAACGTCAAGCAGGGCTACGCGATCCTGGCGACGATGGGCTTCATCTGGTTCGCCTTCACCGTGCTGATGATGTGGACCGAGTACGCGCACCACGGCGCGGCGCTCCAGGCCGCCGGCGGCGCGATGGAGGGCAAGGAGCAGCGCTTCGGCGTCGGCGCCTCCGCGATCTTCGCGACCACGACCACCCTCACCTCGACCGGTGCCGTGGACTCCTTCCACTCCTCCTACACCGGCCTCGGCGGCGGCATCACCCTGCTGAGCATGATGCTGGGCGAGATCGCCCCCGGCGGCGTCGGCTCCGGCCTCTACGGCATGCTCGTGATGGCGATCATCGCGGTGTTCATCGCGGGCCTGATGGTCGGCCGCACGCCCGAGTACCTCGGCAAGAAGATCGGCACCCGCGAGATCAAGCTCGCCGCGTGCTACATCCTCATCACCCCGACCCTGGTCCTCGGCTTCACCGCGCTGTCCATGGCCCTGTCCACGCCGCCCGGCTCGATCCTCAACGGCGCGTCGAACTCCGTGAACAACAGCGGGGCCCACGGCTTCTCCGAGGTCCTCTACGCCTTCACCTCCGGCGCCAACAACAACGGCTCGGCCTTCGCGGGCCTGAACGCCAACACGCAGTGGTACAACACCACGATCGGCCTGGCGATGCTCCTCGGCCGCTTCCTGCCGATGGTCTTCGTCCTGGCGCTGGCCGGCTCGCTCGCCGAGCAGAAGCCCGTCCCCGAGACCGCGGGCACCCTGCGCACCGAGAAGCCGCTCTTCGCGGGCCTGCTCGTCGGCGCGATCCTCATCATCACCGGCTTGACCTACTTCCCGGCCCTGGCCCTTGGCCCGATGGCGGAGGGACTCTCATGAGCACGACCACCCCTGTCCGACCCACCTCCGAGGACCCCAAGGACGTCGACGCGCACGGTGCCCAGGAGCCCGGCCGCGTCGCCGGCGGTCTCTTCGACCCGGCGCAGCTGCTCAAGTCCCTGCCGGACGCGTTCAAGAAGCTCGACCCCCGGGTCATGGTCAAGTCCCCGGTGATGTTCGTGGTCGAGGTCGGCTCGGTGGTCACCACCGGGCTGGCGCTGAAGAACCCGGGCGACTGGTTCGGCTGGACGATCACGATCTGGCTCTGGCTGACCGTCCTGTTCGCCAACCTCGCCGAGGCCGTCGCCGAGGGCCGCGGCAAGGCGCAGGCCGACACGCTGCGCAAGGCGAAGACCGACACGGTCGCGCGCCGCCTGACCGGCGACGGTGGCGAGGAGTCGGTGGCCGGCACCGAGCTGCGCGTGGGCGATCTGGTCGTCTGCGAGGCGGGCGACATCATCCCGGGCGACGGCGACGTCGTCGAGGGCGTGGCCTCCGTCGACGAGTCGGCCATCACCGGCGAGTCGGCCCCCGTCATCCGCGAGTCCGGCGGCGACCGCTCGGCGGTCACCGGCGGTACGAAGGTCCTCTCCGACCGCGTCGTCATCAAGATCACGACCAAGCCGGGCGAGACCTTCATCGACCGGATGATCAACCTGGTCGAGGGCGCCGCCCGGCAGAAGACGCCGAACGAGATCGCGCTGAACATCCTGCTGGCCTCGCTCACCATCGTCTTCCTGCTCGCCGTCGTCACCCTCCAGCCCTTCGCGATCTACGCGGGCGCCGAGCAGACGATGATCGTGCTGGCCGCCCTGCTGGTCTGCCTCATCCCGACGACCATCGGCGCGCTGCTCTCCGCCATCGGCATCGCGGGCATGGACCGGCTCGTCCAGCGCAACGTGCTGGCGATGTCCGGGCGCGCGGTGGAGGCCGCGGGCGACGTCTCCACGCTGCTGCTCGACAAGACGGGCACCATCACCTACGGCAACCGCCAGGCCGCCGAGTTCGTGCCCGTCAAGGGCACCATGGCCGCCGAGGTGGCGGACGCCGCCCAGCTCTCCTCGCTGGCCGACGAGACGCCCGAGGGCCGCTCGATCGTCGTCCTCGCCAAGGAGAAGTACGGCCTGCGCGAGCGCCACGAGGGCGAGCTGGTGGGCGCCGAGTGGATCCCCTTCACCGCCCAGACCCGGATGTCCGGCGTGGACATCGACGGCCGCAAGGTCCGTAAGGGCGCGACCGGTTCGGTCGTGGCCTGGGTGAAGGAGCGCGGCGGCACCGTCGCCGACGACGCCACCAAGCTCACCGACGACATCTCGCAGGCCGGCGGCACGCCGCTCCTCGTCGCGGTCGAGGACGACAAGGGTCCGCGCGTCCTGGGCGTCATCCACCTCAAGGACGTCGTCAAGGAGGGCATGCGCGAGCGGTTCGACGAGCTGCGT